>DATKPX010000513.1:0-5617 GCA_035523855.1 Allostellaceae bacterium | reverse complement strand
CCTGATCCTGCGCCAGCGCGTCTCGAACTATCGCGCCGGCGATCTCGACCGGGATTTCGCGCGGCTGCGCCTCGCGGAGGATTTCCTCTACGCCTACGGCTTCATGCCCGACGTTACCCAGCGCCTGCTGCATCCGCGCCGCGATGTCAGGCGCGCCGACGGCCGCCACCGGCCGACCGGCCTCGCGGCGAAGGTGCTGGATTTCGTGCACGGGCGCGGCGAGGTGCACCCCCGCGATCTCGAGATCCAGTTCGGCAAGAAGCGCGCGGTCAACGGCTGGGGCGGCTTCTCCAAGGCGACGACGCGGGCGCTGCAGAGCCTGCATCATCACGGGCTGCTGCGCGTCGCGCGCCGCCAGGACGGCATCCGCATCTACGAGGCGGCACCGCCGCCGCCGGAGCCGCTGCCGGCGGAGGAGCGGCTGCGCGCGCTCACGCGCCTGGTGCTGCGGCTGCTGGCGCCGGCGCCGGAGGTGAGCTTCCGCGCCACCATCGCGATGATGGCGCGCCACTCACCCGGCCTCGGCAATACGCGCGCCATGCTGGCAGAGCTGATCAAGTCCGGCGAGATCGCGCGCGCCGAGATCGCCGACGAGACCTACCTCTGGCCCGCCGACATGCCCGCCGCGCGCGAGACGCCGAGCGCGGTCCGCTTCCTGGCGCCCTTCGATCCTATCGTCTGGGATCGCCGGCGCTTCGAGCACCTCTGGGGCTGGCCCTACCGCTTCGAGGCCTATACGCCAGCCCGGAAGCGCAAGCTCGGCTATTACGCGATGCCGCTGCTCTGGGGCGACAGGGTGATCGGCTGGGTGAACGCATCGGTGGTCGAAGGGGCGCTCCGCATCGAGCCTGGCTTCGTCACGGCGCGGCCGAGGGGGCGCGACTTCACCCGCGCCTTCGATGCCGAGGTCGCGCGGCTGCAGGCATTCCTCGGCGCGAGCGATGTTGATCGCGCCAATCAAGATTGACGGCGCGCCGGCCGCGCAGCCAAGCTCGCGCCATGCTCAAAGCGCATTTCCTCTCCCTCGCGAAATACAACGCCTGGGCCAACCGTCGCCTCTACGACGCGGCCACGGCGCTCTCCAACGCCGACTACCAGCGCGACCGCGGCGCCTTCTTCAAGTCGATGCACGGCACGCTCAACCACCTGCTGGTCGCCGACCGCATCTGGATGCGGCGCTTCACCGGCAAGGGTGAGGCGCCCGACCGGCTCGACGCGATCCTGTTCGAGGAGCTGGCTACCCTGCGGGAGGCACGCGAGGCGGAGGACCGGCGCATCATCGCCTATGTGGAAGGGCTCGACGAGGCGCGGCTCGCCGGCACGATCCGCTACCGCCGGGTCTCGACGCCGGAGGAGTTCGAGCAGCCGCTGGCGCCGGCGCTCGCGCACTTCTTCAATCACCAGACCCATCACCGCGGCCAGGCGCACGGCATTCTGACCGGGCTCACCGGCAAGGCGCCGGAGCTCGATCTGCTCTATTTCCAGCGGACGCTCTAGAACAGGGTCGCGAACAGCGCGCGCAACGCCGACTTCTGCTCGAAGCCGATGCCCGGCGCGTCGGGCGGCAGCACTTGGCCATCGACCGGCACCGCGCCGTCGACGAGGCCGCCGAAGGGCGCGAAGCAGAGCGCGTTCACCTCGACGCCGCCGAGGCCGAGCGCGGCGACGAGGTGCTGGCAGCAGAGATGCCCGCCATGGGGCCAGAAGGCAGCGCGCGGCCAGCCCGCCGCCTCGAGCGCGCGGAGGATCCTGAGATAGCCCGGCAGCCCGTAGCAGTGCACGGGATCGAAGACCAGGATATCGCGCGCGGGGCGCAGGCCGCCGTGGCGGTGGAGCAGCCTCGCCTCCGCCTCGGAGAACAGCGCCTCGCCGGCGGCGATGGCGCCGTCGTAGCGCGCCGCGACCGCGCCATGGGTCTCGAAATCGAGGGGATCGCAGATGTCCTCGAACCAGCGCAGCTCGTGGGGCGCGAGCGCATCCGCTGCCGCAAGGCTCTCCGCCGGCCCGTAGGCGTTCATGGCATCGACGGCGAGCCGATCGGCCGGCAGCAGCGCCAGCGCGGCCTCGATGCGCCGCAGGTCCTGCGCGAGCGGCACGCCGCCGATCTTGAGCTTGACGCTCGCGTAGCCGAGATCGCGCAGCCGGCGAATCTCGTCCGCGAGCCGCGCGAGGTCGTCGGCGGGATAGCGATAGCCGCCGCCGGCATAGGCGGCTAGTCCCCGGCGCGCCGGCTGGGCCTCGGGCAGGCGCTCGGCGAGGAGCCGGTGCAGCGGCAGATCGGCGAGCTTCGCCGCCGCGTCCCAAAGCGCCATGTCGAGGGTGCCGACGGCGACGCAGCGCTCGCCGTGCCCGCCCGCCTTCTCGTTCGCCATCATGGCATGCCAGGCGCGGAAGGGATCGAGGCCGCCCCCGTCGGCGGTGGCGAGATCCGTCGCGCCGAGCAGGCGCGGCGCGAAGCGCTCGCGGATGAGCCCGCCCTGGGCGAAGCGCCCCATCGATCCGAAGCCGTAGCCGATGACCGGCCGGCCGTTCCGGGTCGCATCGGTCACCACCGCGACGATGCTGGTGGTGAGCCCGCCCGACGGCAGCGCCGGATCGGCGTAGCGGGAGATCGGAACCGAGCGCTCGCGGATATCGACGATGCGCACGGCGCGCGGCCGTTCAGCGCCGCGCGTCGAAGGCGAGCCGCACGGCGAGGCCGGCGAAGACCGTCCCGAGCAGATACTGCGGCAGGCGTCGGCAGCGGCCGCCGGCGGAGAAGGCTCTGCCGAGCCCGCTCGCGGTCAGGATGACGGCGCCGTTCACCACCAGCCCGATCAGGTTGAGCACGCTCGCCAGCACCATGATCTGCACGGCGACCGATCCCGCCTCCGGATGCAGGAACTGCGGGAAGAGCGCCAGCACGAAGAGCGCCATCTTGGGATTGAGCAGGTTGGTGAGGAGGCCTTGCCGGAACACGATGCCGACGGGGTAGCGGCGCAAGCCGGCGACGGGAGCGGCGGCGAGGCCGGGCGAGCGGAAGGTCTTCCAGGCGAGATAGAGGAGATAGGCGGCGCCGACATAGCGGACGACGTCGTAGGCGAGCGGCACCGCGAGGAAGAGCTGCGAGAGGCCGAGCGCGGCGACGAGAGCATGGCAATAGGTGCCGGCCTGGATGCCGGCGAGGGTCGCGAAACCCGACGCCCGTCCCTGGCTCACGCTGCGCGAGGCGATGAGCAGCATGTCGGGTCCCGGCGTGGCGGTGAGCGCCAGGCAGGCGGCGGCGAACAGAGCGAGGGTGGAGAAATCCGGCATGCTGCCCTCCCGATCGGCTAGGTGGTGCCGAAGGCGCCAGCGGCCGCCAGCGCATCGGTCTCCGCCGGCTTGAGTCCCAGCCACTCGCCGAGCACGGCGGCGGTGTGCTCGCCCAGCAGCGGCGGCGGTGTCGGCTGCGCCGGCGCCGTGTCGTCGAAGCGGAGCGCGCTCGCGACCGCGCGAACTGTGCCGGCGGCCTTGTGCGGCATGCTCTGGATCATGCCGCGCTCGACCAGCTGCGGCGCGGTGCAGACCTCGGCCACGGTCTTGATCTCGCCGCAGGGGATGCCGGCCGCGGTCAGGAGATCGAGCCAGTGGCGGCGCGTCCCGCGGCGGAAGACCGGCTCCAGCGCCGCGCGCAGCGCCGGCCGGTTGGTGACGCGGTCGGCGTTGATGCGGAAGCGCGGGTCGTCGAGCAGCGCCGGGGCGCCGATGGTCTCGCAGAAGACGCGCCAGAATTTCTCGCTGGCGCAGCCGACGTTGATCCAGCCGTCGGATGCCTCGAAAGTCTCGTAGGGCGTGATGGTGGGATGGGCGTTGCCGCGCCGCTTCGGCGCCTTTCCCGTCGCGAAATAGATGCCGGCGTTCATGGTGAGGAGCGAGGCCATGGCGTCGAGCATCGCGATGTCGATGCGGCCGCCGCGGCCGGTGCGCTCGCGGCGGATGAGCGCCGACAGCACCGCCTGCGCCGCATAGAGGCCGGAGACCAGATCGGCGATCGAGGTGCCGACCTTGGTGGGTGGCCCCGCCGCCTCGCCGGTCACGTCCATCACGCCGGACTCGCCCTGCACGATGAGGTCGTAGCCCGGCCGCCCCGCCTCCGGCCCGTCGCGGCCGAAGCCGGAGACGGCGCAGAGGATGAGGCGCGGGTTGATGCGGCTCAGCGTCTCGAAGCCGAGCCCCAGGCGCTCCAGCGTGCCGGGGCGGAAATTCTCCACCACGACATCGGCGACGGCGGCGAGCCGCAGCACCAGATCGCGGCCGGCCTTCGATTTGAGATCGACGGCGCAGCTCCGCTTGTTGCGGTTGACCGAGAGGAAATAGGCGCTCTCGCCGCCGAGGAAGGGCGGCCCGAAGCCGCGGGCCTCGTCGCCCTTGCCGGGCTCCTCGATCTTGACGACGTCGGCGCCGAGATCGCCCAGCAGCATGGTGCCGAAGGGACCGGCGACGACGCGGGTCAGGTCGAGGATGCGGGTGCCGGCGAGCGGCGCGGTCTCAGACCATGACATCGGCGAGCTCCGCCATGCTGCGCACGAGAATATCGGGCTGATGCGGCGTCATGCCGAAGGGCCGCCGGCGGCGGTCGATGAATGCGGTGCGCATCCCCGCCGACTTGGCGCCGATGCAGTCGAAGGCGTGATTGGCGACGAACAGGATCTTCTCCATCGGCACACCCATGATCTCCGCCGCCTTGGTGTAGGTCGCCACATGCGGCTTGAAGGCATTGGCGCTCGCCACCGAGATCACCCGGTCGAAGGGGATGCCGTGGTAGCGCTTGGCGGTCTCCAGCATATCGGGATCGCCGTTGGAGAGCACCACCAGCTTGTAGCGGGATTGCAGTCGCGCCAGGGCCGCCGGCACTTCCGGAAACGGCTGCAGCCGCTCGATCGCCGCCACCAGCACGCGCACCTCCTCCATGGTGTGCGGGATGCCGGCGCGCTCCATCACGAAGGAGACCGCGCGGTGACCGATCTCGCGATAGGGCGTGTGCTCGCGATGCAGCAGCGCGTCGATCATCGAGTTCTCGAAATGCGTCCGCCGCCACCAGGTGACGAAGGAGTTGGGATCGCCCGCCCAGCCCTTCGCCTTCAGGAACGGCGCCGCCACCTCGACGAGGCCGCCCTGCATGTCGACGACGGTGCCGTACTGGTCGAACATGCAGATCTCGATCGAGGATTTGAGGGCGGCGGTGGCGGTCATCGGCGGGGCTCCGGATTGGCAAGGCGAGGCGGACGATGGTTGCCAACAAGCATCGCGCGCGCGAGGTCATTTGTTAAATTGATTGTTATTCCGGCATCATTCATATAGTCAATATGGGATCCGTCATGGCCGGGCTTGTCCCGGCCATCCACGTCTCGCCATCGCGCGGCTGCAAGGCGTGGATGCCCGGCACAAGGCCGGGCATGACGTCGCGAGAGGCATCACGAAAGACTCCGTCCTGAAGCCGCCCATGAACCTCCGCGCCGTCGATCTCAACCTTCTCGTCGCGCTCGACGCGCTGCTCGCCGAGCGGCACGTGACGCGGGCGGCGGAGCGGGTCGGGCTCTCGCAGCCGGCGATGAGCAATGCGCTCGGTCGGCTCCGGCATCTCTTCAAGGACGCG
>DATKPX010000512.1:0-5328 GCA_035523855.1 Allostellaceae bacterium | reverse complement strand
CACCGCGGCGAGGGTACGCAGGTACATCCCATGATCGATATTGTGCCCGCGGATGGTGGGGATGCCGGTGGCGATCACGGCCTCGCTGAGCTGGCGACGCCCGGAGACGCGGAGCCGCCGGTCGTTGACGAAGGCGCCGGCGCCCTTCTCGCCCCAGAACATCTCGTCGCGCACCGGCTCGTAGATCACGCCAGCGACGATCTCGCCGTCGCGCTCCAGCCCGATCGAGATGCAGAACATCGGGATGCCGTGCAGGAAATTGGTGGTGCCGTCCAAGGGATCGACGATCCAGCGATGGCGCCCGTCGCTGCCTGCGGTGGCGCCGCTCTCCTCCATCAGGAAGCCGAAGCCCGGTCGCGCCTTCGAGAGCTCGGCGCGCAGCGTCTTCTCCGCCTTGAGATCGGCTTGCGTCACGAAGTCGCCCGGTCCCTTGATCGAGACCTGGAGCTGCTCCACCTCGCCGAAATCGCGGATGAGCCCGCGCGCCGCCTTGAGAGCGGCGGAGGTCATCACGTTGATGAGCGCGGAACGGACGGCCATGATGGTCAGGCGGAGGAGAGGGCCGTCGTGGCCCTCAGTCCTTCGCGCGCTCCATGTAAGAGCCGTCGGTGGTGTTGACGACGATGCGGGTACCGACGGCGATGTGCGGCGGGATCATCACGCGCCGCCCGTTGTCGAGCTTGCCGGGCTTGTAGGAGGAGGAGGCAGTCTGCCCCTTCACCACCGCGTCGGCTTCCACCACCGTCATGATCACGGATTGCGGCAGGGTCACCGACATCGGCGTGCCCTCGTAGAGCTGCACCGTCACCATCATGTTGTCCTTGAGGAAGTCGGCGGGGTCGCCGATCAGCTCGCGGTCCACCATGACCTGCTCGTAGCTCTCGTTGTCCATGAAGGTGGCGTGATTGCCTTCGAAGTAGAGGAACTGCATCTCCTTCTCGTCGAGCTGCACCCGCTCGACCGTCTCCTGGGTGCGGTAGCGCTCGTTGGTCTTGTTGCCGGATTTCAGGTCGCGCATCTCCACCTGGGCGAAGGCGCCGCCCTTCCCGGGCTGGATCAGCTCGCGCTTCAGCACGATCCAGAGTCTGCCGGAATGCTCGAGCACGTTGCCCGGCTTGATGTCGATGGCATTGATCTTCATGTCGCTGGCTCTTGGTCGGGGGTTTTGGCGCCCTTGGCGGCGGAGCTTCCTAGCAGCTTGCTTCCGCCAAAGGAAGGGGGATGCCGGGCCCCGCGGCGAAGCACCCCCGGTGGTTGAGAGGCTTGGCAAAACGGGCTCGGCGGGCGCAGTCTCTGCCGGCTTTCCATCGCGAAAATTGCTCCGGGAGCGGATGCCGATCCATGCCGTCGCTGCGCCAGATTCTCGTGCTGGGAGCGCTGTTGCCGCTGATCGGCGCCGGTTTCGGCGCGCCGGCGCGGGGGCAGGGCACGACCGCGACGCCGATCAAGCACCTCATCGTCGTGGTCGGCGAGAATGTGAGCTTCGACGCGCTCTTCGGCACCTATGTGCCGTCGGCGGGGCAGAGCGTCGCCAACCTGCTGTCGAAGGGCATCGTGACCGCGGATGGCGGCCCCGGACCCAACGTGCGGCTCGCGCGCCAGCGGATCGCCAGCGTCCGCGAGCGCTACGAGGTGACGCCGCGCATCACCGGCAGCTACCGGCGCCTGCCGCGGCCCGGCACCACCTACGCGGCCGGACAGCCGCAATGGTCGCCTGATCTTCGCTTTCCCGACGACCTCCCGAACGCGCCGTTTCCGATCACGCGCTATGCCGACTGGATGGCGACGGTGGGCGATCCCGTGCACCGCTTCTTCCAGATGTGGCAGCAGGTGAACGGCGGCCGCCACGACCTCTTCGTCTGGGTCGACATGACCTCGGGGGAAGGCTCGAAGAAGCGCGGCGATCCGCATTCCGGCACCAACCAAGGCGCCGTCGCGCTGGGCTTCTACAGCATGGCGGCCGGCGATGCGCCCTACTTCAAGGAGCTGGCGGACCGCTACGCGCTCGCCGACAACTACCATCAGCCGGTGATGGGCGGCACCGGCGCCAATTACTTCGCCCTCGCCACCGGCCATGCGGCGGTCTATCTGGCGGACGGCAGGCTCGCGGCGCCGCCCGCCAACCAGATCGAGAATCCCGATCCGCGCCCCGCCAGCAACAACTGGTACACCCAGTCCGGTTACCGCTCGGGGTCCTACGTCGCCTGCGCCGACATGGCCGCACCTGGCGTGAAGGCGATCCGCGACCTGCTGGCGACGCTGCCCTATCGCAGCTTCAACAACGGCAACTGCGAGCCCGGCGCCTGGTATCTCGTCAATAACTACGATCCCGGCTTCACGCCGGCGGGCGAGCGGCGCCCGCTCGGTCCCGACCAGTACGTGCTGCCGCCGCAGATCGCGCCCACCATCGGCGAGGCGCTCGCCACCAAGGGCGTGAGCTGGAAATGGTATCAGGGCGGGCGCAATCCCGATGGTTCCGTCGGCCGCGAGTACTGCCAGGTCTGCGACCCCCTCACCAACTCGATCGCGGTGATGACCGGGCCGCTCCGGAGCAATCTCCGCAGCCTCGCCGAGCTCGACGGCGATCTCGCTTCCGCCGGGAGCCTACCGGCGGTCGCCTTCGTGACGCCGCCCAACACGGAATCCGGCCATCCCGCCTATTCCGTGATCTCGCGCTACGAGGCCTTCCTGAAGTCGCTGGTCGCCAAGCTCGAGGCGCATCCTGAAGTCTGGAAGGAGACCGCGATCCTCGCCACCACCGACGAGGGCGGCGGCTACTACGACAGCGGCTACATCCAGATCATCGACTTCTTCGGCGACGGCACGCGCATCCCGCTGATCGCCATCTCGCCCTTTGCCAGGAAGGGCGTGATCGATCACACCTATTACGACCATGCCTCGATCCTGAAATTCATCGAGATGAACTGGGGGCTGCAGCCGCTGTCGGCGCGCAGCCGGGACAACCTGCCGAACCCGGTAAGCGGCGGCGATCCCTATGTGCCGGCGAACCGGCCGGCGATCGGCGATCTCACCAACCTGTTCCAGTTCTGAGGCCGGCGATGGCGGAGATGCGCGGCGGCTGGTGGCGCCCCGATCGGTTCGAGCGCCAGCGCGCGTTCCTGGCCGCGCGCGGCCGCATCGCGGCGGCGTTGCGCGCGCGCTTCGCCGGCTGGGATTTCCTCGAGGTCGAGACGCCGGCGCTGCAGGTGAGCCCCGGCATGGAGCCGCATCTCATGGCCTTCGCCACCGAGCTCGACGAGCCGGGCGAGGGGAGGCATCGGCGCTATCTCCGCACCTCGCCGGAATTCACCTTGAAGAAGCTGCTGGCGGCGGGGGTGCCGCGGCTCTACGAGCTGGCGCGCGTCTTCCGCAACGGCGAGCGGAGCGCGACCCATCATCCCGAGTTCACCATGCTGGAATGGTACCGCGCCGGCGCCTCCTATCGCGATCTCATGGACGACTGCGAGGCGCTGCTGCGGGCGGCGCTCGCCGCCTCGGGCAACCCGGAGTTCCGCTGGCAGGGCCGCGCCGCGGACCCGACGCGGCCGTGGCTGCGCATCAGCGTCGCCGACGCCTTCGAGCGCTGGTGCGGCATCGATCTGCTGGCGACCGCGCCCGATCCGGCGGCGCCCGATCTTGCGCGGCTCGCGGCGGCGGCGCGCCCGCTCGGCATCGCGCCGCATCCGGGCGACGACTGGGAGGATCTCTTCTTCCGGCTCTTCCTGGCGCGGATCGAGCCCGAGCTTGGGATCGGATCGCCCACGATCCTCTACGACTATCCGATCGCGATGGCGGCGCTGGCGCGGCCGAAGCCGGGAGATCCGCGGCTCGCCGAGCGCTTCGAGCTCTATGTCTGCGGCCTCGAGCTCGCGAACGCCTTCGGCGAGCTTACCGACGCCGCCGTGCAGCGCCGGCGTTTCGAGCAGGACCAGGCGAAGAAGCGCGAGCGCTATGGCTTCGACTATCCGATCGACGAGGATTTCCTGGCGGCGCTTGCGCACGGCCTGCCGGAGAGCGCCGGCATCGCGCTCGGCTTCGACCGGCTGGTGATGCTCGCCGCGGGTGCCGGGCGCATCGAGGACGTGCTCTGGGCGCCGGTCGCTTGAGTCGGTGGCGAGTCGCGATCATTTTGATTCCGCGTCCCCGTGTCCCCGGAGTCGCGCAAATTCCTCTGTAATTGGCCATTGACGGCGGCTACTGTTGCTCAAGCACGCTCTTAATCGCCGGATAAATGCTCTCGGGGGAGGGGATGATGTTCACGCAAATTGTCGATCCGATCGGCAATCTGGCGCTCACCTGCCTGGTGGCGCTGATCCCGGTGGTGCTGCTGCTGATCCTGCTCGCGATCTACCGGGTCTCCGCGTGGCTCGCGGTGCTGATCGGCTCGATCGTGACCTTCATCCTGGCGGTCTGGGTCTGGCACATGCCGCTCGATGACGGGTTCCGGGCCTATATCTACGGCTCGGCGACCGGCTTCTGGAACGTCGACTGGATCACCATCTGGGGCGTCGTCCTCTTCAACACGCTGTCGATCACCGGCGTGTTCGAGAACTTCCGCCGCTGGCTGATCTCCCAGGGCACCCTCGATGTCCGGGTGCAGACCATGCTCTTCGCCTGGGCCTTCGGCGCGCTGCTCGAGGGGCTGGTGGGCTTCGGCTATCCCTGGGCGGTGGTGGCGCCGATCCTGATCTCCCTCGGCCTCACCGATCTCGACGCCATCCGCGTCGCGGCGATCGCCAACAACGCGCCGGTCTCCTATGGCGCGCTCGGCGCGCCGATCATCGCGCTCGCCGCGGTGACCGGGTATCCGCTGCTGGCGCTCTCGGGCTCGGTCGGCACCGTGGTGGCTGTGCTGGCGCTGCTGCCGCCCTGGGTGCTGATCTATCTCGTCTCCGGCAAGGAAGGCCTCAAGGACGGCTGGCCGCTCGCGGTCGTCGGCTCGATCGGCTACATCATCGGCCAGTGGCCGACGGCGTTCTACTGGGGTCCCTATCTCCCCGACGTGATCGGCGCCATCGTCTGCTTCTGCGCGCTGCTGCTGCTGCTCAAGGTTTGGCGTCCGAAGACGGTGCTGGGCTATGGCGGCAAGCCGATCTCGGCGAGCCAGGCGCGGCAGAGCGAGGGACACGGGCTCTCCGGCGGTGAGGTCCTGCAGGCCTGGATGCCCTTCGCGGTGCTGGTGATCGTGGTGGCGCTGTGGACCGGCCCCTGGTCGCCGCTGCCGGCGGTGAGCTGGTTCCGCGCCAGCATCTCCGCGACCGCGCCCGAGACCAAGGCCACCATCACGGCGCTCTTCAACTTCGCGCCGTGGGTCGGCGGCTCGGCGAT
>DATKPX010000511.1:0-4978 GCA_035523855.1 Allostellaceae bacterium | reverse complement strand
GCCGGCCTGCTTCAGCAGCGCCTTCGCCTTGGCAACGTCGCGCTTCGGGACCGGGATATTCTTGTTGTAGTAGAGATTGTTCGGCGGTTGCGGCTGATTGCCCGCGAGGTACTGGCCGGCAAAGGCAACCTGGTTGAGCGCATCGCGATCGATCGCGAGGCTCAGTGCTTCGCGAACCTCCCTCTGCCGGAAGGCCGGATTTGCCTTCGGTCCATTGTCGATGTTGAGCGTGATGCCCTGGTAGGCGAGGCTGGTCGCCCCCGCCACGGCGAGCTTGGAATCCGCCTGCAGTCTGGCGACGTCGGTAGGCGCCACCCGCTGTATCAGGTCGATTTGCCCCGATTGCAGGTTGGCGACCCGCACCGCATCGTCCGGTATTGGCAGGTAGGTCAGCTTGGCAAAATGGAACGCGCCCGCGTCCCAATAGCCGGGGACCCGCTCCAGCACGATCCTGTCCTGGGGCACCCGTTCACTGACGCGATAAGGACCGACGCAGACCGGCTGGTTGTCGAGCTTGGCGTCAGGCGAGGCGGCGGCTTTCGGCGATACCATCATTCCCGCGCGGTCGGAGAATTGCGCGAGCAACGGGGACGACGGCTCCTTCAGGTCGATACGCACCGTGAGATCGTCGATGACGGTGGCGCCGGTCACGGCCGCGATCTCCGCTTTTCGGCGGCTGCCGGGAAGCGTGAGCTCGCGCTCGATGTTGAACTTGACGGCCGCGGCATTAAAGGGCTCGCCATCGGCGAACGAGACGCCGGGGCGCAACTTCAGCGTCAGCGCCTTGCCGTCCTCCGAGGTTTCCCAGGCCGTCGCCAGCTGCGGCACGAACGTCGTATCGGGCGCGATATCCACCAGCTTGTCGCAGACCGATGCGAGCACGACGCGGCCGACATAGCTCCAGTTCTTTGCCGGATCGAGGGTGTCGGGGTCGTCCTCCAGGCCGATGCGCAGCGCCTGGCCATGCGCGACGCCGGTCGCGAGCAGGAATCCCGCGGCGGCGGCCAGCAAATGCCGTCTCATCATCGCCCTCTCCAAGCAGAACGCTGCCTAGTTCTAGCGCCGAGGCGGATGCGGGCGAACCAAAATATTGGTGAGACCGCGCAGCAAATGCGCGCGCGTTTTGGAATCCGGCGGCTCAGTCTTCCAGCAGCTGGCTGATCTTCAGCGCGACGCCCATCGATCCCTCGACCTTCAGCTTGCCGGTCATGTAGGCGAGCGTCGGGTTGAGCGCGCCGTCGATCAGCTTCTGCAGATCGTCGAGGCTGAGCGTG
The DNA here is from genome assembly GCA_035523855.1 of Allostellaceae bacterium. GTDB lineage: Bacteria > Pseudomonadota > Alphaproteobacteria > ATCC43930 > CGMCC-115725 > DASZHJ01. Next base: position 3,704 of record DATKPX010000511.1, on the reverse strand, counting down.
AGGGTGGTGTCGGCCTCGCCGGCCTCGTTGCCGATCGCCGGCGGCGAGTCGGTACCGTCCCAGAAGATGACGCCGTCCTCGCCGAGGTCGAATTTCACGCGATAGCCGAGCTTCGGCGCCAGCCCGGCCTTGGCACGGAGCGCAGCGGTGGCGCTTTCCAGCGACATGGGTGATCTCGCTTCCGGTGGACCCTGCCGGCAGCGATAGCAGAGCCGCGACCCGCGCGCCAGGGCCGCCAAAATCCCCCGATTCCGGCGCTTCCGGCGATCTCGCAAACGGCTGACCTAGATCAATATGCGTCGCCGCGGTTTGCCGCATCATGACTCCGGAATTCGACGCCGCCGCCTTCTGGGCCGCGGATCCGAAAAGGAAGCGAGCCCATGCGGACGGAAATGGCAGTGCGGGGAACGGCGGATGCCTTCGGGCACTATCTCGAGGCGGTGCGCCGCTATCCGCTTCTCGAGGCCGAGGCGGAGCGCGACCTGATGGCGGATGCCCAGGCGCTGCGGGCGCCGGCGGTGCGCAAGCTGATCGGCAGCCACCTGCGCCTGGTGATCAAGATCGCGCGCGGCTTCGGCGGCTACGGCCTGCCGCTCGCCGACCTGGTGGCGGCGGGCAATCTCGGCCTGATGCGGGCGGTGAAGGGCTTCGACCCCGCGCGCGGCTTCCGCTTCGCGACCTACGCCACCTGGTGGATCCGCGCCGAGATCCAGGAATTCGTGCTGCAGTCCTGGTCGCTGGTGCGCATCGCCAAGACGACGCCGCAGAAGCGGCTCTTCTTCAACCTGCGGCGCACCAAGGCGCGGCTCAAGATCCTGGAGAGCGGCGATCTCGCGCCGGCGGACATCAAGCGGATCGCCGAGGAGCTCAGCGTTCCCTCCGAGGAGGTCGTCAGCATGCAGCGGCGGCTCATCGGCGGCGATCTCTCGTTGAGCGCGCCCTGCGCCGACGACAGCGAGGACTCCTGGGAGGATCGTCTGGTCGACGAGCGCGTCGACCAGGAAACCAGCATCGGCGAGCACGAGCAGACCGATCAGCGCCGGGCCCTGCTGCAGCGGGCGCTTGCCGTGCTCGACGAGCGCGAGCACGCGATCTTCGTCGCCCGCCGGCTGCGCGAGGAACCGCTCACCCTGGAAGCCCTGGCGCAGCGCTACGGCATCTCGCGCGAGCGCGTCCGTCAGCTCGAGGTGCGCGCCTTCAAGAAGATCCGCCTGCGGATGGCGGAGCTGAGCGAGCAGACCGCGGACACCGGGGCCGTAGCGCCGGCTGCGCGCCGATTTGCGGCGGAGCAGCGGCAGCCGGCGGTGATCTACCTGGATTGAGTCGAGACCGGTTTCCCGCGACCCTAACGGCCGAGCGCCGCGCGCAGCTCGGCGTGCGAGCGGAATTTCTCCCGCGCGCGGCCGGGAGCGGCCCGCGTTTTCTCGGCGGCGTTGATGATCTGCCAGCCGGCGAGATCCACCGGCAGGATGCCGCGCTCCCGCAACATCGCCAGCAAGCCGGCGCGGCCGGGCTTCTCCGCCGGCGTCGTTTCGGCGAGGAGCCGCTCGGCGACCCCGTGGGACTCCGTGCGGTTGGTCGGGATGGTGCCGGTCGAACCGCGCTTCGCCCAGCCCGCGACGTAGAGGCCGACGGCGACCCGCCCATCCTCGTTGGCAAGGATGCCGTCCCGCGGCGCGATCTCGCCGCAGGGGCGGCAATCGTAGCCGATGCAGGTGACCGCAAGATCGGCGGGAAGCGCCAGGGTTTCGCCGGTCGGCACATAGGCGCCATCCGCCGGCCGCCGCCGCTCGAAGACGACACGCTCGAGCCGGCCGTCGCCCTCGAAGCGAAGCGGCCGCAGCCCGAAGCGGAAATGGAGCCGCAGCTCCTTGCCGGGATCCGGCAGCGCCGCGAAACGCCGCAGGATCTCTACCGTCGCGCTGTTGCCGGCACCCGCCACCGCCTCGCGGGCAACCAGGGGATGCGCGCGGGCGAGCCGGCCCATCTCGTCCAGCTCCACGGCGGCGAAGCTGGCCTCGGCGGGGCCGCGGCGGCCGACGATATGGATCTCGGCAAGCGGCGCCCGCGCGATCATCTCCTCGATCAACGGCGCGAGATCCGAGCGCGCCATCTCCGCGCGGGATTTCGCCAGCACGCGCGCGACGTCTATCGCCACGTTGCCGTTGCCGATCACCACCGCCGAGCGCAGCCGCGACAGCTCGACAGCGCGGCCGGCATCGTCGGGATGACCGTTGAGCCAGCGGGTGAAGGCGCCGGAGGGATGGACGCCCGGCAGATCCTCGCCGGGACTGCCCAGCCGTCGGTCGGCCGGCGCGCCGGTCGCGAGGATCACCGCGTCATAGAGCGCGCGTAGCTCGTCGAGACCGAGATCACGCCCGATCTCGACATTGCCATGAAGGGCGACATTGGGTCGGCTCAGCGCGCGCTCGAGCACGCGCTCCACGGATTTAGTGCCCTGGTGATCAGGCGCTACCCCGAACCGCACGAGCCCGTAAGGCGTGGGGAGCCGGTCGATGACGTCGATCTCGGCATCGGGCGCCTGCTTCGCGAGCTGCTCCACCGCGTAGCAGCCGGCGGGCCCGCTGCCGACGACGGCGAGCTTCAGGGGCATTGGCTTGCTGGATCGAAGGCAATGCGTCCTTCGACGCGCTGCGCTTCGTTCCGCTTGCTCAAGATGAGGGACTTTCTTTCGGACAGGCTCAAACCTTCCTCATCCTGAGCAAGCGAGGCGCGTCGAAGGACGCACGACATCGATGCCGCGCCGCCCCTCACTGCAGGCGCACGTACTCGTAGTCGACGCCGAGATTGTTGATGCCGCGGTCGGGGGGCGCGATCCAGGCGGCCATCTTGCCGGGCTCGGTGACCTTCTGCATCAGGCTCTTCACGAAGGCGCGGTCGCCCTCGCGTGGCAGCCAGTCGCCGAGCCGCCGCTCCCACGTCTCGCGGCCGATGATCTCGCCCTCGGGCGTCACCGGCGCGCCGGCCCAGGCGCCGATCGAGCGGCGGAAGCGCGGGCTTGGCAGGCGCAGCGTCGTCCCATAGCCCGCCTTCTCGATCAGCCGGTTCCAGCGTTTGACGCCGATCTCGCAGTCGCGGACATAGGAGCTCCGCACCACCTCGTTCATCGCGTTGCGCATGGGAATGCTCTCGCTGGTGACGCCGCCCTTGCCGTCGGGCATCGCCACCTCGGCGACGGCACCGGTGGCGAGATGATCGGGATACTGCGCCTCGTCGGGCCGCCCCTTGATGCCGGTGGCGAAATAGCCCGCGGCGTTCGAGGAGGATTCCGAGCCGAAGAGATCGAGGGACGAGCTGAACCAGAAATTGAGATAGCGCTGCAGGGTGGCGAGGTCGACGGCACCGGCGGCGCGGATCGTCGCGGGGTCCTCGGTGCCCAATTCCTTCATCACCTCCAGCGTGCGCTTGATGACGCGGGCGATGCCGGTGTCGCCCACGAACATGTGGTGGGCTTCCTCGGTCAGCATGAAGGTGCAGGTGCGCGACAGTGGGTCGAAGGCGCTCTCGGCCAGGCTCTTGAGCTGGAACTTGCCGTCGCGGTCGGTGAAGTAGGTGAACATGAAGAAGCTGAGCCAGTCGGTGATCGGCTCGTTGAAGGTGCCGAGGATGCGCGGCTTGTCGGCGTCGCCGGAATGGCGCTGCAGCAGCTCCTCCGCCTCCTCGCGGCCGTCGCGGCCGAAATA
>DATKPX010000510.1:0-3217 GCA_035523855.1 Allostellaceae bacterium | reverse complement strand
CTCGACTGGGAATTCGCGGAGTGGGGCGATCCGCATGAGGATATCGGCTGGCTCTGCTGCAAGTCCTGGCGCTTCGGCGCGATCCAGCGCGAGGTTGGCGGCCTCGCCGACCGCGCGGTCTTCTACCGCGCCTATGAGGGCGCCGGCGGCCGGCCCATCGATGCGGCGCGTGCTCGCTACTACGAGGTGATGGCGAGCCTGCGCTGGCTGATCCTGGCGCTGCAGCAGCGCGAGCGCTTCCGCATCGGCGGCGAGCGCACCCTCGATCTCGCCCTCACCGGCCGGCGGCCGTGCGAATGCGAGTTCGAGCTGCTGCGCCTGATCGATCTGGCCGGGCCGGGGGAGTAGGGATGCGCGATCTGCCGACCGGACCGGAGCTGCGGGCGCTCGCCGAGGAATGGGCGGCGAGGATCGACGAGATCCCACCGGAGGAGCGGGCGCTGGCGCGCGCGATGATCGGGCGCTGCCACGCTATCGCCGATCGCGAGGCCGCGGCTGGGGAAGCGGCACTGGAGCCGATCCGCGCGGCACTGAGTGCGCTCTATGGCGGCGACGAAAGCGGTAATCTTCTCGCCCGCCTCGCCGCCGACATCCGCGTCGGGAAATTCGACCTGCCCGGCGCCGCGCGCGATCGCGTGCGGGCGCTGCTCCAGTTGCTCACGCTGCAGAAGCTCCGCGAGGCCAATCCGCGCTACCTCGCCGCGCACGGCATCGAGTAGCAGGCTTCGTTTGACTGCGGCGGACCGCCTCTGCATGCTGGCGGCGATCACTCAAGGGGAAACGCGATGAAGCCGGAGATCCTGCTCGCCTGCTCGCTCTACGAAGGAACGATGAAGCAGCTCGACGAGGCCTATACGGTCCACCGCCTGTGGCAGGCGAAGGACCAGGCGGGGCTGCTGCGCGACGTGCGCGACCGGGTGCGGGCGATCTCCACCATGGGCGCGGTCGGCGCCAAGGCCGAGCTGATGGACGCCTTGCCGAAGACCGAGATCATCGCCTGCTTCGGCGTCGGCGTCGATGCGATCGATCTCGACGCCGCCAAGAAGCGCGGCATCGCCGTCACCAACACCCCCGACGTGCTGACCGAGTGCGTCGCCGATCTCGGCATGGTGCTGCTGCTCTCCGCCGCCCGGCAGATCCCCCAGGCCGACCGCTTCGTGCGGGACGGGAAGTGGCTCAAGGGCGGCTATCCGCTCTGCCAGCATGTGGGCGGCCGCACCCTCGGCATCGTCGGCCTCGGCCGCATCGGCCAGGCGGTCGCCAAGCGCGCCGAGGCCTTCGGCCTCAAGGTCGTCTATTTCGGCCGGCGGAAGAATCCGGACGTTGCCTATGCCTATTACAGCGACCTCAAGAAGATGGCGGCGGATGTCGACTACATGATGCTGATCGTGCCCGGCGGGCCGGAGACGAAGCATCTCGTCAATGCCGAGGTGCTGCAGGCGCTCGGTCCCAAGGGAACCCTCATCAACATCGCCCGCGGCTCGGTGGTGGACGAGAAGGCGCTGGTGCAGGCGCTGAAGAACGGCACCCTCGGCGCTGCCGCCCTCGACGTCTTCGAGGCCGAGCCCAAGGTGCCCGAGGAGCTGCTGGCGATGCCGAACGTGGTGCTGCAGCCGCACCAGGGCAGCGCCACCCACGAGATCCGCGCCGCCATGGGCCAGCTCGTGGTGGACAATCTCAAAGCGCATTTCGCGGGGAAGCCGCTGCTCACCCGCGTGGTGTGAGGCGAGGTCAGCTCGGCAGCTGGTCCGGCTTGCTGCCGACGCGCTTGCCGCCGTTCATCCGCTCGAGCTCCAGCAGCACCGCGGTGTGGTCGTAGTTGATGCCGCCATGGGCGGCGAGGCCATTGAAGATGTCGCTGGCGCATTTCGCCAGCGGCAGGGTGAGGCCGAGCTCGCGGGCGGTATCGAGGATGTTCTTGCTGTCCTTCAGCACCATGCGAGCGGGGCCGCGCGGCATGAAGTTGCGGTCCAACATCTGCTGACCCTGGAGCTGCAGCACCTTGCTGTCGGCGTAGCCGCCGCTCATCGCCTGGCGCACCGCCGCGGGATCGGCGCCGCCCGCCGCCGCCAGCAGCAGCGCCTCGGCGACCACGGCGACGGTCACCGAGACGATGGTCTGGTTGCAGAGCTTCGCGAGCTGGCCCGATCCCGCCGGCCCGACATGGGTCGGGCGGCCCATCGCCTGCATCACCGGCTTCGTGCGCTCGAAATCCTCCGCCGAGCCGCCGGCCATGATGGCGAGCGTCGCGTCCCGAGCGCCGCCGGTGCCGCCGCTCACGGGCGCATCGAGATAGCCGATGCCGAGCGCCGCCAGCTTGGCGCCGTGCTCGCGCGCCCGGCTGGGCTCGATCGAGCTCATGTCCATGACAAGGCTGCCGCGGGCGAGCGACGTCGCGACGGCGCCCGCGCCGAAGAGCGTCTCTTCCACCACCGGTCCGTTCTCCAGCATGGTGATGACGATTTCGGCGCCTTTCGCGGCGGCGGCGGCGCTCGGCGCGAGTTTGGCGCCAAGCGGCACCAGCGCCTCTGCCTTGGCGAGCGTGCGGTTCCAGGCGGTCACCGGGAAACCGGCCTTGAGGAGATTGGCCGCCATCGGCGCGCCCATCAGCCCGGTTCCGAGAACGGCAATGCTCGGCTTGCTCATAGAAGTTCCCTCAATGTGGGTGTGTCGGCGCGCGGGATGATCGCGCCGCGGTGACGGATGACGATGCCGGCCAGAGTGTGACCGGCGCCGGCGGCGCGGAGGGGATCCGCCCCCATGAGCCGCGCCGCCAAGTAGCCGGCATTGAAAGAATCCCCGGCGGCGGTGGTGTCGAGCGGCGCGATGGGCGTCGGCACCGGGACGGTGCGGGAGGTCCCGGCGCTGAGCACGAGACAGCCCTCGCCGCCGTGCTTCACCACCACCTCGCCGACGCCGGCCGCCTGGTAGCGCCGGACCGTCGCCGCGGGATCGCTGTCGGCGAAGAGCGCCTGCTCGTCCTCGAAGGTCGGCAGCGCCAGCGTCACGGTGGAGAGGAAATCGGTGAAGATCCGCCGCGCCGCCTCGCGGTCGGGCCAGAGCGCCGGGCGGAAATTGCTGTCGAACACCACCTGACGGCCGGCTGCGCGCGCCTTCGCAAGGGTGTCGTAAAAGCGGCTGCGCGCCTCCGGCGCCAGCACCGCCAGGGTGATGCCGGAGAAATAGATCGCGTCATAGCCGGGAAGCGCCGCCAGCA
>DATKPX010000509.1:0-5628 GCA_035523855.1 Allostellaceae bacterium | reverse complement strand
GTCGCCGGCACCTCGATGCGCCGCCGGCCGGTCAGGTACTGGCCGGTGATGCTGGCGGGATCCGCCATCACCTGCTCGGGCTTTCCCGCGGCGACCACGTGGCCGCCATGGACGCCGGCGCCCGGTCCCATGTCGATGAGGTAGTCGGCGGTGCGGATCGCCTCCTCGTCGTGCTCGACCACGATCACGGTGTTGCCGAGATCGCGCAGCCGCTTGAGCGTCGCCAGCAGGCGGTCGTTGTCGCGCTGGTGCAGGCCGATCGAGGGCTCGTCGAGCACGTAGAGCACGCCGGTGAGGCCGGAGCCGATCTGGGACGCAAGCCGGATGCGCTGGCTCTCGCCGCCCGACAGCGTGCCGGAGTTCCGCGCCAGGGTCAGGTATTCGAGCCCGACATTCCGGAGGAATCCGAGCCGCTCGTTGATCTCCTTGAGGATCCGCGCCGCGATCTCGCGATGCTTCGGCGTGAGGTGCTCCTCGAGGGAGCCGAACCACTCGCCGGCGTCGAGGATCGAGAGATCGGCGACCGCGCTGATGTTGCGGTCGCGGATCTTCACCGCGAGCGCCTCCGGCTTCAGCCGCTTGCCGTGGCAGACCTCGCATTCCCGGTCGTTCTGGTAGCGGCCGAGCTCCTCCTTGATCCAGGAGCTGTCGGTCTCCTTGTAGCGCCGCTCCATGTTGGGGATGACGCCCTCGAACGGCCGCTTGGTCGTGTAGGCGCGCAGCCCGTCGTCGTACTTCATCGGGATCTCGGCGCCATCGGAGCCGAACAGGATCGCGTGGCGCACCGTCTCCGGCAGGTCCTTCCAGGGCGTGTTGGTGCTGACCTTGTAGTGCCGCGCCAGGCTGTCGAGGGTCTGGGTGTAGTACTGCGAGCTGGAGCCGTGCCAGGGTGCCACCGCGCCTTCGCGCAGGCTGAGGCGCTCGTCGGGCACCACTTGCTCGGGATCGAAGAACAGCTTGGTGCCGAGCCCGTCGCATTCCGGGCAGGCGCCGAAGGGGTTGTTGAAGGAGAACAGCCGCGGCTCGATCTCGGGAATGGTGAAGCCGGAGACCGGGCAGGCGAACTTCGCCGAGAAGATGGTGCGCTCGCCGCTGTCGGCGTTCTCGGCGATGGCGAGGCCGTCGGCGAGCTCGAGCGCGGTCTCCAGGCTGTCGGCGAGACGGTTGCCGAGCCCTTCGCGGACCACGAGGCGGTCCACCACCACCTCGATGTCGTGCTTCAGCTTCTTGTTGAGGGCGGGGACGGCGTCGATCTCCAGCATCTTGCCGTCGACCTTGACGCGCTGGAAGCCGCGTTTCTGGTAATCGGCGAGCTCCTTGCGGTATTCGCCCTTGCGGCCGCGCACGACTGGCGCCAGCAGGTAGAGCCGCGTCCCCTCCTTCATGGCCATGAGGCGGTCGACCATCTGGGAGACGGTCTGGCTCTCGATCGGGAGGCCGGTTGCCGGCGAGTAGGGGATGCCGACGCGCGCGTAGAGCAGGCGCATGTAGTCGTAGATCTCGGTCACCGTGCCCACGGTGGAGCGCGGATTGCGCGAGGTGGTCTTCTGCTCGATGGAGATCGCCGGCGAGAGACCCTCGATGAGGTCGACATCGGGCTTCTGCATCAGCTCCAGGAACTGCCGCGCATAGGCGGAGAGGCTCTCGACGTAGCGCCGCTGCCCCTCGGCATAGATGGTGTCGAAGGCGAGCGACGACTTGCCGGAGCCCGAGAGCCCGGTGAGCACCACCAGGCTGTCGCGGGGCATCTCGACATCGACGTTCTTCAGATTGTGCTCGCGCGCACCGCGAACCCGGATGTACTGCATGTCACCGGCTGGGATTGGCTGTTGGGGAAACTATAGCCCTGCCGGCGGCCCGAAGGCGACTCTCGGCATGGGCGGTCTGCGTCCATAGATGGGGTTGCGCCGGCTGGCGCGAAAGGCCTGGTCGAGCGTCCGCTGCCGCCTCGGCCCGGCAGACCCGCCGCCGGTCCGGGAGGGGCGGCGCCCCCTGACTTCACAGCCGGGCTTCGTGCTATGGTCGGCGCCAACCCGCAGCGAGCTGTGGATAAGTCGGCAGGGCCGGAGGAGCACGAGATGGCAGGCAGCGTGAACAAGGTGATCCTGGTGGGCAATCTGGGCCGCGACCCGGAGATCCGCACCACCCAGGACGGGACCAAGGTGGCGAACCTGTCGCTGGCGACTTCCGAAACCTGGCGCGACAAGAACAGCGGCGAGCGCAAGGAGCGTACGGAGTGGCACCGGGTGGTGGTCTTCAACGACCGCCTGGTGGACGTGATCGAGAAATACGTCCGCAAAGGCTCCAAACTCTACCTCGAAGGCGCCCTGCAGACGCGCAAATGGACCGACAAGGAAGGGCAGGAGCGCTACAGCACCGAGGTCGTCCTGCAGCGCTTCCGCGGCGAGCTCACCATGCTCGACGGCGGCCGCGGCGGTGGCGGCTCCGACTTCGGCGGCGGCGAGCCCGATATGGGCGGCGGCGGGAGCATGGGTGGCGGTGGCGGCGGCGGCGGACGCCGCTCGGGCGGCGGCAGCGCGCCGCAGGATCTCGACGACGAGATTCCCTTCTAGCCCCAAGAGCGCGCAGCACTTCGCCGGCGCAGGCGACCGTCGCGCGGGTGTGCGCGCCGCGGCGATTGCCGGGGGATGATCTGGCGGGAGCGGGCCTAGAATTCCGCGAACGCTCGGGTTGGGATCTCTCCGCGCATGACGTCCGGCGACTCGAGAGTGGTGATCGGGCCGCTCATGGCGGCGGACCTCATCCCGCTCTTCAACTGGTTCAACGATGTCGAGGCTGCCCGCCTCGATGCGGCTTTTCGGCCGGTGGACTGGCCCTCCCACCAGACCTGGTTCGAGACGATCGGCCGGGACTTCTCCAAGGTCTTCTTCGCGCTCCGGCGGATGGGTGCGCCCGAGATCCTGGGCTTCGTGACCATCGCCAACATCAACGCCGTGCATCGCTCGGCGGAGATCGGCGTGCGCATCGGCGAGGAGAAGAACCGGAACCAGGGCTTCGGCGCCGAGGCGCTCGCGCTCGGCCTGGATTTCTGCTGGCGGCATCTCAATCTGCAGCGGGTCTGGCTGCATGCCTTCCACAATAACCAGCGGGCGCTCCGCCTCTACCTGAAAGCCGGCTTCAAGAAGGAAGGCCTGCTGCGCCGCGCCGCCTATGTCGACGGCAGCTGGGTCGATGTCGTCCCGATGGCGACCTTGCGGCCGCGGACGCTGAGCCCGCCCAAGCCGGCGGCGGCGCGGCCGGGCTGAATGGCCAGTCTCCTCGATGCCATCGCACTGACCGAGAAAGGCGAGCTCTCAGCCGCGACCGCCATCTGCCAAGAGGTTCTGCGCGGTGCGGAAGTGCCGGAGGCTTACGGGATCCTCGCGGAGATAGACCGCCGCGGCGCCGACTTCCGCGCCATGCGCGATCATGCGAGCAAGGCCGTCGAGCTCGCACCGCAATCGGTGGAATATCACCACTTCCTTGGTCTCGCCCTGCTTGAGCTGGGGGCGCTCGACGAGGCGGTCGAGGCGCTCGATCGCACCCTGGAGCTGCGCCTTACGCACGAGCCGGCGCACGCCGCGCTCAACGCGGCGCTGGCGCGGCGCGGCCGGTTCGACGAGCGCTATCACGTGACGGTCATCACTCCGACGATCGGGTCATCAAGCCTCGCCCGCGCCGTCGCGAGCGTGCAGAGCCAGAGCTACGCGCGGCTCGATCACCTCGTCATCGTCGACGGCCCGGACGGCGCGGCGGCCGCCCAGGCGGCGCTGCCGGGCGCGCCCAAGCACCCCTGCCATCTCATTCCGCTTCCCTTCAACACCGGAGCCGACGGCTTCAAGGGGCACCGGATCTACGGCGCGGCGGTCCATCTGGCTGCCGGCCGCTACGTCGCCTTCCTCGATGAGGACAACTGGTTCGCGCCGGACCACGTCGAGAACCTGATGCGTCTCATCGAGACCGGCGGCCTCGAATGGGCCTACGCGCTGCGCGCCATCGTGGACGCGGATGGCCGCGAGATCACCAAGGACGATTGCGAGAGTCTGGGAAAGTGGCCGCTGTGGCGAGACGCCTCGACGCATTTCATCGACATGAACTGCTATCTGCTGCGGCGCGATCTCGCCATCGAGTTCAGCCCGCGCTTCTATCGCCGCTCGCGCGATCTCTTCTCGCCCGACGCGGCGCTGTGCCAGTACCTGCTGAAAACAAGGCCGCACTTCGATACCAACGGCGCCTACACCGTCAATTATACCGCCGCCGGCGGCCCAGGCTCGGTCACGGGCGATTTCTTTCTGCGCGGCAATGCGGTGATGCGCCGGCAATATCCCGACGGCTTCCCCTGGCGCAAGCCAGGGCATTCCTGAAGCGCCGCGCCCGCCGTCAGCGGCCGCGCGCCGCGGCGTGCAGCCCCGCCTTGCGGCCGAAGACCGCGCCGCGCATGACCGAAGTGGCGCCGGTATAGGTGCCATAGTAGAGGCCGATCACCTCTCCGGCGGCGTAGAGGCCGGGGATCGGTACGCCGTCGAGATCGAGCACCTCCGCATCGGTGCTCACCTTGACGCCGCCGAAGGTGAAGCAGTTGGCGCAGGTGATGGGGTAGGCGAGGAAAGGCGGCTTGTCGATCGGCCGCGCCCAGTTCGACTTGCGCGGCTCCAGCTGCAAGGTAGCGAGGCCATCGAGCTCCAGCGGCTTGAACGCCGCCGTGGTGCGGTGGGCGCGATTGTAGCCGGCGACGGCGACGGCGAGCGCCGCCGGATCGAGCTCGAGCTTCGCCGCCAGCGCCTCGATCGTATCCGCGGTGATCGGCGGCTGATCGGTGCGCACCGACTTCCGCCAGTTCGGTACGTCCTCGACCTTGCTGTCGAGGATCGCGTAGGCGATGCCGTCCGGCTGCTCCCAGATCACCCGGGTGATCGCCTCGTAGGTGGCGTCCACGGTTTTCGGCGCCTCGTCGATGAAGCGGTGGCCCAGCTTGTTGACGAGGATGCCGTAGTTGAAGACGAGCACCACCGGCTCCGCCTCGCCGGAGCGCGGGTCGATCGGTTCCGCGTGGAAGGCGCCGTAGTCGCCGCAAGGCGCCGCGCCGGCGGCGAGCGCCATCCGGATGCCTTCGCCCTTGTTGTAGTAGCCGCCGCGGGCCACCGGGCGGATGTAGCGGGCGCGGGGCCCGAGATAGCGCGAGAGCATCTCGGGATTGCCCTCGAAGCCGCCCGAGGCCAGCACCACGTTCCGCGCGCGGAAGGTCTGCGGCCGGCCCGCGCGATCGACCGCGCGGATGCCGCGGATCGCTCCCTCCTCGTCGCGCAGGAGGTCGCGCGCGGTGGTGTCGTAGTGGATGCGCGCGCCGTGCGTCTCCGCGTAGCCGGCCAGCGCCTCGACCAGCGCCAGGCCGCCGCCCACCGGCGCCATGCGCGGCGAGGCGCTGGTGATGAAGTAGGTCGGCAGGAAATCGAAGCGGATGCCGAACGTCTTGAGCCAGCCGATCGTCGGGCCGGCCGCGGCCGCAAAGCTCGCCACCAGCTCCGGATCGGTGAAGCCCAGGGTCTTCACGATGCCGGGCCAGTCGCGGTAGTCCCGCGCCGTCTCGCTCACCAGGCCGGGATCGAGATGATGGCCGGCATTTGCCAT
>DATKPX010000508.1:0-7296 GCA_035523855.1 Allostellaceae bacterium | reverse complement strand
AGGCCGTGACCGTAGCGTGTCACCACCAGCCCGGTGAGCGGGCCAGGCCAATGCTCCTCCACCGCCTTCGCCATGGACGCGGCGGCCTTGCCCGCGCCCACCACGATGGTGCGTCCCTTGGGCGGCGTCGGGAGATGCGGCGGCACCGCCTTCGCCGGGTCGGCGGCGGCAAGCGCCGCATCGAACAGGCGCCGGAGCGCGGCAGGGGGATCGGCGACGGCCATCGGGCTCCCGAAAAAGCGTCCTGAGTCAGGAAGATAGACGGCATGGGCGGGGTCGGCAACCGCGCCGGCGCGGACGTGGGACGAGGATGGGGGACTCTCGATGCGCGGTTCGAGCTCACGATCGACACCCGCCTCATCCCAAATCCTTCTCCCCCGTCGCGGGCGGAGAAGGACTTTGTGCGCGCTGCATCTTCTTCGCCCGTGTCCTTCCTGGTGAATCGGCGCGCCCGAGATTGCTGCACTCACGCCCGGGCGCTACCATCGCGGCAGAATGAATAACAGGCGCGCAGCGCAGCCGGCGCGCCCGGGAGGAGACGATGGCAGACACGACGCGCCGTTCCCTGCTCACGGCCGCTGTCGCGGGAGTCGTGGCCGGCAGCACGCCCGCCTGGGCGCAGGCCGATCTGCGGTTGCGCATGTATTGGTGGGGCTCCAAGGAGCGCGCCGAGCGCACCGAGAAGGCGAACCAGCTCTACCAGGCGAAGCATCAGGGCGTCACCATCGCCGGCGAGACGCTGGGCTGGGGCGATTACTGGCCGCGCCTCGCGACCCAGGTGGCCGGGCGCAATGTCGCCGACGTCCTGCAGATGGATTACCGCTACATCTTCGAGTACGCGCGGCGGGGCGCGCTGATGCCGCTCGACGAGTTCGTGCCGGCGACGCTCCATCTCGGCGATTTCAGCCCGGGCGCGGTCGACAGCGGCAAGGTCGACGGCAAGATCTACGGCATCAGCCTCGGCCTTAACTCCACCGCGCTCATGTACGACAAGGGGCTGCTGCAGCAGCTCGGCGTCAAGGAGCCGGCCTGGAGCATGAGCTGGAGCGAGGTCGGCGACCTCGCGGTCGAGATCACCAAGGCGGCGAAGCGCGACGGCTATTTCGGCATGCAGGATGCCGGCCGCTACGAGCCGGCGCTCGAGGTGTGGCTGCGCCAGCGCGGCCGGGCGCTCTATGGCGCCGACGGCAAGCTGGGCTTCGACGAGCAGGACGCCGCGGAGTGGTTCGCGCTCTGGGACGGGCTCAGGAAGCGCGGCGGCGCCGCGGCGCCGGACGTGCAGGCGCTCGACATGGGCGAGATCGACAGCAGCCTGCTCACGTCAGGCAAGGCGGCGATCGCGTTCGCCAATTCGAACCAGCTGGTGGGCTACCAGGCGCTCAACAAGAGCAAGCTCGCCATGACCATGTATCCGGGCGGCGGCGCCGGCGGCAAGCCCGGCCAGTACCTGAAGCCGGCGATGCTCTGGAGCGTCGCGGCGAGGACCAAGAACGGCAAACCCGCCGCCGAGGTGCTCGACTTCTACGCCAACGACGCCGAGGCGAACCTGATCCTCGGCGTCGAGCGCGGCGTGCCGGCCTCCGCCGCCATGCGCCACGCGGTCGAGCCGAGTCTCGACGAGCTGGGCCGGGCGCAAGTGCAGTACATCTCCTTCATAACCGACAAGGTGGGGCCGCTGCCGGCGCCGCCGCCCGCCGGCGCCGGCGAGGTGCAGAACGTGCTGCGGCGGGTCAACGAGCAGATCGGCTTCGGCAAGAGCTCGGTGAAGGACGGCGCCTCGCAGTTCGTGACCGAGGCGAAGGCGATCCTGGCGCGCGGCTGACCGGCATGTCGATCGCCGTCACGGACCGGCGGCATGCTCCGGCCGCGTCCGCCGGCGCGGTCCATCCCGAGCAATACGCGAACGCCGCCGGCTATCTCTTCCTGCTGCCCTGGCTGCTGGGGTTCTTCGGCCTGACGCTCGGGCCGGCGCTCGCCTCGCTCTATCTCTCCTTCACCGACTACGACCTGGTGCGGAGCCCGCATTGGGTGGCGCTGGAGAACTACGTGCGGATCGCCACGGCCGATCCGAAGTTCGGCGCGGCGATGCAGGTGACCTTCCTCTATGTGGGTCTGGCCGTGCCGCTCAAGCTCGCCTTCGCGCTCGGCGTTGCCATGCTGCTCAACCGCGGCATCCGCGGCCTGCCGCTCTACCGCGCGCTCTTCTATCTGCCCTCGCTCTTGGGGGCGAGCGTCGCCATCGCGGTGCTCTGGCGCCAGCTCTTCGCCGGCGACGGGCTCGTCAACCGGCTGCTGGCGGTCTTCGGCATCCACGGGCCGAGCTGGATCTCCGATCCCAGCTACTCGCTCTACACGCTGGTGGCGCTCAGCGTCTGGCAGTTCGGCTCGCCGATGATCGTGTTCCTCGCCGGGCTCCGGCAGATCCCCAAGGACGTCTACGAGGCGGCGGCGATCGACGGCGCCAGCCCGTGGCGGCGCTTCCGCAGCGTGACGCTGCCGCTGCTGACGCCGGTGCTGTTCTTCAATCTGGTGGTGCAGACCATCGACGCCTTCAAGGCCTTCACGCCCGCCTTCATCATCAGCAGCGGCACCGGCGGGCCGATCGATTCCACGCTCTTCTACACGCTCTACCTTTACCAGGAGGCCTTCGCCTATTTCCGCATGGGCTACGCGGCGGCGCTGGCCTGGATCCTGGTGCTGATCATCGCCGCCTTCACCGCCTTCGCCTTCCTGAGCGCGCGCTACTGGGTGCACTACAGTGATTGACGCCGACCGGCCGCAATCGGGCTACCTGCGCGAGGATCGCGGCGCGGCGCGCTCGCTCGCCTTTCACATCGTGCTCTGCCTCGCCTCGCTGGCGATGCTCTATCCGCTGCTCTGGATGCTGGCGAGCTCCTTCAAACCCGAGAGTGACATCTTCGGCAGCGCCTCGCTCTGGCCCTCCAGCTTCAGCCTCGATTCCTACCGCCGCGGCTGGAGCGGACTCGATGTGGGCTTCGGGCATTTCCTGCTCAATTCCCTGATCGTCTCGATCGCGTCGGTGATCGGCAACGTGTTCTCCTGCTCGCTCGCCGCCTACGCGGTGGCGCGGCTGGAGTTCCGCGGCCGCAATTTCTGGTTCGCGCTGATGCTGGGGACGCTGATGCTGCCCTACCACGTGACCCTGATCCCGCAATACATTCTCTTCCTCAATCTCGACTGGATCGACACCTTCCTGCCGCTGGTGGTGCCGTAATTTCTCGCCGTCGATGCCTTCTTCATCTTCCTGCTGGTGCAGTTCTTCCGCACCATCCCGCGCGAGCTCGACGATGCCGCCAAGATCGACGGCTGCGGACCCTGGGGCATCTACTGGAAGATCATCCTGCCGCTGTCGCTGCCGGCGCTCGCCACCGCCGCGGTCTTCACCTTCATCTTCACCTGGGACGATTTCTTCGGGCCGCTCGTCTACTTGAACGACATGAGCAACTACACGGTGCAGCTGGGCCTGCGCAGCTTCGTCGATTCCACCGGCAAGTCGGACTGGGGCGCGCTCTTCGCCATGTCGACGGTGACGCTGCTGCCGGTCTTCGCCTGCTTCCTGCTGTTTCAGCGGCTGCTGATCCAGGGCATCGCCACGACAGGACTCAAGGGCTGAGCCGCCCCATGATGGGAGCACTTTCATGACCTCGTCCCGCCTTTCGGTTGCCGTGATCGGCTGCGGCGTCGGCCGGCTCCACATCGCCGAGGGATATGCGCGCCTGCCGGATCTCTTCGACGTGAGGGCGCTCTGCGACATCGATCCGGCGCGGCTTTCGAAGCTCGCCGACGAATTCGCGATCGAGCGGCGCGTCGTCTCCTTCGCCGAGGTGCTGCAGATGGACGACATCGACGTCGTCGACATCTGCACGCCGCCGGGCCTTCACGTGGAGCAGGCGCTGGCGGCGCTCGCCGCCGGAAAGCAGGTCGTCTGCGAGAAGCCGCTGGCGGGATCCCTCGCCGACGTCGACCGGCTGATCGCGGCCGAGCGCCATGCCAAAACGCGGCTGATGCCGGTCTTCCAGTATCGGTTCGGCAACGGGCTGCAGCGGGCGAAGCGCCTCGTCGATCTGGGATTCGCCGGCACGCCCTATCTCGCCACCATCGAGACCGCCTGGAAGCGCGGCTCCGCCTATTACGCGGTGCCCTGGCGCGGCCGCTGGGAGACCGAGCTCGGCGGCGTGCTGCTGACGCACGCCATCCACTCCCACGACATCCTGACCTATCTGATGGGGCCGGTCGCCTCGGTCTTTGCGCGGACGGCGACGCGGGTCAATCCGATCGAGGTGGAGGACTGCGCGGTGGCGAGCCTCGCACTGGAAAGCGGCGCGCTGGCATCATTGGCGGCGACGCTCGGCTCTCAGAAGGAAATCAGCCGCCTCCGCTTCTGCTTCGAGCACGTGACCTTCGAGAGCTCGCTCGGCCCCTACAGCCCCGGCGACGATCCCTGGGAGTTCATTCCCGCCTCGCCGGAGGCCGAGCGCCGCATCAGTGAGGCGCTCGCCGACTGGCAGTTCGTTCCCTCGCGCTTCGAGGGCCTCTTCGCCCGCTATCACCAGGCGCTCGCCGAGGGCAGCGAGTTCCCGGTGACCCTGGCGGATGCCCGCCGCTCCCTCGAGCTCGTGACCGCGCTCTTCCACTCCGCCGAGACCGGCACGGCCGTGCCGCTGCCGATCGGCCCCGCGCATCCGAAATACCGCAGCTGGCGGCCGGCGGGGAGCTGAAGCAAGGAAACTCGTCACGGCGGGGCTTGACCCACGAGTGTCCCGTTCAGCGAAGTCGGTTGTCGAAGTGGTAGATCGATGCGCCTCTCCATCGTCATGCCCGGCCTTGTGCCGGGCATCCACGGCTTGGAACCGCGAAAGCAAGACGTGGATGGCCGGGACAAGCCCGGCCATGACGACCTCTGGTCGTTCAGGTCTACCTCACAAGACTCGGTCTCGCGGCACAGAAACCCGAACCGGACAATCGTGGTAGAAGGCCGGGCCTGACGGGTCGGAGGCGTATCGACCTGAAGCCGCCGTGGCTCAGAACTCCAGCAGATTGTCGCGCAGGTGCCGGTGCCCGTAGGCGCGGCGGGTGAGGCCGCGCTGCTGGAGGGCGGGGATCAGGCCGTCGGCGATCTCGCAGACGGATTTGCGGCTGACGTTCGGGAGCGCGAAGAGGAAGCCGTCGCCGCCCACCTCCCGCATCACCTCGCCCATCTGCGCCGCCACCGCGTCGGGCGTGCCGATGAGGTCGACCGACATGCCGGTCGTGCCGTACTCGGTGATCGCCTCGCGGAGCGTGCGCTTCCCCGCCTTGCGCAGGAACTGCGCCAGGCTCTGCTGGTGGCCGTTGGTGGTGAGCTCGCCCACGGGCTGGTCGAGATCGAACTCGGAGAAGTCGATGTTGGTGCTCCAGCCGAGCTGGGCGAGCTTGATGTCGGTGTTCCGCGCCGCCTTGACGCGCCGCGCCTCGGCCTTCAGCTCCGCCTCCTCCATGCTGTCGCCGAGGATCGGCGCCACCAGGAAGAGCACCTTGCAGGTGCCGGGATCGCGCCCGGCCGCCGTCATCTTGGCGCGGACGTCGTCGCGATAGGCCTTCATGTGATCGACGCCCTTCACCAGCGCCACCACGGTGTCCGCATGGGTGGCGGCGAAGCGCTTGCCGCGGTCGGAGCCGCCGGCCTGGGCGATCACCGGCCGCCCCTGCGGACAGGGGCCGGAGTTGAGCGGGCCGCGGCAGCGATAGTATTCACCGACGTAGTCGATGGTGTGCACCTTGGCGGGATCGATCAGGATGCCGCTCTCGCGGTCGGCGATGATGGCGCCGGGCTCCCAGCTGTCCCAGAGCCGCTTCACGATCTCGATGTACTCGTCCGCCATGTCGTAGCGGGTGTCGTGCGGCGGCAGCCCGGCATAGCCGAAATTCTGCGCCGAGAGGTCGGAGCTGCCGGTCACCATGTTCCAGCCGGCGCGGCCGCCCGACACCTGGTCCAGCGTTCCCACCGTGCGCGCCACCAGGTAGGGCGCATAGGCGAAGGTGGAGAGCGTCGGCACGATGCCGAGATGGCGCGTCGCCGCCACCATCAGGCTCGCCACCACGGAGCCTTCCTGGCGCGGCACCGACATGCCGTTCTTGAGATAGATGTCGCGCGACTTCTGCCACATCTCGCCGATGTAGATGGAATCCTCGATCAGCAGATAGTCGAAGCAGGCGCGCTCGATCGAGCGGGCGAGGTCGAGGAACATCTCCGCCGAGCCCCATTCCTCGCTGATGTTGCCGGTCCACGGCTCGCCCCAGGCCTGGATGCTGGAGCCCTGCAGGAACCAGGCGAGATGGAACTGGTCGGCCATGGCTCTCCCCCGATCGGCATCGTCCCGTTAACCGTAGCAACCGCCGTGCCACGCGGCTTTGACCGCGGAATGAAGGAAATCGCCGCGCGACGCCGCGTTTCGCTGCCGGAAGCCTGGGCAGCTGCCTCCCGGCATGGCAGCCCGGCGAAGCCCGCCCTATGCCTGGACCGCGCGAGGCGGTACATAGGAGCCGTCACCCAGCTTGCGGAGAATGGTCTCGTGCCCGCGGAAAGCCGCACCATCACCTTCACCGGTCCCGAAGTGATGGAGGCTCTGGTCGATTACTGCCGGCGGATGAAGCGCCCGGTGCCCACCGGCACCATCACGCCGGTGATCCTCGCCGGCCGCAAGGAGAACCGCATCGCCTTCGAGGGCGGCGGCAAGCCGGCGCGCGTCACCTTCTACGAGGCGGAGCTCGCCGCGGCGCTGATCGCCTACTGCAAGAAGCGGCGCATTCCCGTCTCCCGCGGCTCCGACAAGCGGCTGCAGTTCACCCCGGACACCGTGATGCTGCATCTGCGCCAGGGCGGCTCGCGCATCAACTGAAGCGGCCGGAGCATTTTCCGCCTCAGGGCGCGCAGGAGAGCGCGGTTCCCGACAGCATCGCGGTGGCGATCGCGTCGTTGCCGGGGCAGATCACCGTGACGCCGGCACGACCGGCGGCAGCGGGCGCGGCGTTTTCCTGAACTTGCTGGCCGTTCGCCGCGGCGCCGATCGAGACCGCGGGGGTGGAGGCGGTCGCGGGCACGGTACCGGTGACGCTCGGCGTCGGGCTCGCGAGCACGGTGGCGGCGCTGCCGTTGTCGCTCGCGGCCGAGACGCCGGACTGGGTCTCGATCGTCGCGCCGCCGGTGGTAGGGGAGGCGACGCCAGTGACGGCGGCGCTCGCGACCGACCCGCCGGCGGTGCTGGGCGCAGTGCTCGGCGTGACGCCGGTGATGCC
>DATKPX010000507.1:0-2738 GCA_035523855.1 Allostellaceae bacterium | reverse complement strand
GGCGGTGCCCCAGCGGAGCGCGCCGCGCTCGACGGCGAGCGCGCCCAGCACGCCCAGGACCGTGGCAATGAGCGAGGCGGGAATGCCGATCAGGAAGCTGTTGAGGGCGGCGGCGCGCCAGGCCGGAGCGCCGGCAAGGCCCTCGTACCAGCGCAGCGAGAAGCCGCTCGGCGGGAAGGAGAGGTAGGACTGGCTGCTGAAGGACATCGGCACGATGATCAGCGACGGCAGCATCAGATAGGCGAAGGTGAGCGCCACGAAGAGCGCGAAGGCGCCGCGGGCGAGCGTGGCTCCCATGCCGCCCCTCATCGGCCGGGCAGCGGCGAGCGGCCGCCGGTCAGCTTGAGGTAGACCACGTAGAGCGCCGTGGTGATGAGGAGGAGGGTGGTGGCGAGCGCCGAGGCGAGCGGCCAGTCGAGCTGGACATCGGCCTGCTGCTCGATCAGCACCGCCGCCATGGTGAAGCGCGGGCCGCCCAGCAGCGCCGGCGTGATGAAGAAGCCGAGCGAGGTCATGAACACGAGGGCGATGCCGGCGCTCACGCCGGGCAGCGACAGCGGCAGGAAGATCTCCAGGAAGCGCCGGTGCGGCGGCGCGCCCAGCACCTCGGCGGCGCGCAGGAGGCTCATGTCGATGCCGCGCATCGCCGCCGCCAGCGGCAGGATCATGAACGGCAGCATGATGTGCACCATGCCGACATGGACGGCGAGGCCGCCTGGCAGCAGGGTGAGCCGGCTGTCGGTGAGGCCCAGCGCCAGCAGCACGTCGTTCAGCACGCCCTGGCGCTGGAAGATGATCATCCAGCCATAGGAGCGGATGACGACGCTGGTCCAGAGCGGGATCAGCACGAAGATCATCAGCAGCGTGAGCTGCCGTCCCCTGGCGCGGGCGATCGCGTAGGCCAGCGGATAGGCCAGCAGCAGCGAGATCAAGGTCACGACGCCGGCGGTCTCCACGGTGATCCAGAGCACGCGCAGGAACGGGCCGCCGCCGAAGACGCGGGCGTAATTGCCGAAGCCCAGCTGCGGCTCGACGACGCTCCGCGTCACCACGCGCAGCAGCGGCCAGAAGAAGAACAGCAGCAGGAAGGCGCCCGGCGGCAGCAGCAGCAGGGCGTTGCCGCCCTGCAAGGTCCACTGCCGCTTTCCGAGCAGGCTGCCGAGACGCGCCATCAAGCGGACCCGATCACCCGGTGATCCACTTGTTGAAGGCGTCCTCGGCCTTGGAGCCGTTGTCGGCCCACCAGGTGACGTCGAGGAAGGCGGAGCGTTTCAGGTTCTCCTCCGAGCTCGGCAGGATCGCCAGCGTCTCCTTCGGCAGCAGCTTCAGCGCGTCGGCGTTCACCGGCCCGTAGGGCAGCTTCTGCGAGAACACCGCCTGGCGGTCGGTACTGACGGCGAGGGCGATGAACTCCATCGCCTCGCGCTTGTTGGGGGCGCCTTTCGGCACCACCCAGGCATCCGCCACCAGCAGCGCCTGGTTCAGGTGGTAGTCGACCGGCGCGCCGGATTTCTTCGGCTCATAAACGCGGCCGTTCCAGGCCGCCGTCGTCTCCACCTCGCCGTCGATCAGGATCTGCGCCACCTGGGCGCCGCGCTCCCACCAGTAGACGCCGTCCTTGATCTTGGCGAGGCTCTTGAGCGCGCGGTCGATGTCGAGCGGGTAGAGCTTGTCCTTGTCGACGCCATCCGCCATCAGCGCCACCTCCATGGTCTGGTAGGGCCGCTTCCAGAGGCCGCGCCGGCCGTTGAAGGCCCAGAAGGCATGCCAGTCCTTGGGCTCCATGCCGGGTTTCACCAGCTTGGTGTTCCACGCGATGTGATAGGCGGCGATGTCGCACATGACGAAATCGTCGAAGGCGACGCCCTTGATCAGCTTCGACCTGTCGATGATGGAATAGTCGAGCGGCTCCAGCAGCCCCTGCTTCGCCATCGCGGCGGCGAGCTCCGCCGGCTGCTGCGAGACGTCCCATTCCACCGCCTTCTGCTCCACCATCGCCTTGAGCTTGGCGCCGGTGTTGGGCGCGGTGGTGATGGCGATGCCGGTCTTCGCCGTCCAGGGCTCGAAATAGGCGGCCTTGTAGGCGTCCTCGAGCCCGCCGCCGCCGGTGGAGATCACCATCTGCGACGGCTTCGCGCGCAGTACCGCCGGCGCGCCGAGTATGCCCAGCGCCGCCGCCGCGGCGGTCGACTGCATCAGCCGGCGCCGGCCGATCCGCATCCGAGCTCCTGTTGTCATTGTCTGCCTCCTGTTCAGTGCCGGTGTGTTGATTCACACCATCAGCATGCCTCCGTTCGCGACCACCGTCTCGCCGACGACGAAGCGGTTGCGCGGCGAGGCGAGATAAAGCACCGCCTCGGCGATATCCTCCGGCTCCGCCGCCCGGCGCACCGGTATCTGCGGGATGCGGTCCTTGAGCCAGCCCTGGCTCTTCGCGGTCTCCGTCGCGATCGCGCCGGGGCTCACCGCGTTCACCAGCACCTCGTGCGGCGCCAGCTCCTCGGCGAGCGACTTGGTGAGGCTCACCACCGCCGCCTTCGCCGCGGCGTAATGCGGCAGCTTCACCTTCGGCCGATAGGCGTCGGTGGAGGCGATGTTCACGATCCGCCCGTAGCGCCGCGCCACCATGAGATCGGCGAGCGCGCGCACCGCCAGGAATACCGTCTTCACGTTGACGTCGAAGGTCCAGTCCCAGTCGGCGAGGCTGATCTCGCGGTAGCTGCCATAGCGCCAGCCGC
>DATKPX010000506.1:0-3962 GCA_035523855.1 Allostellaceae bacterium | reverse complement strand
CGACCAGCAAGGCAGCGGCGATCTTGTTCGCTTCGAATGACATTTTTAGCCAACCCCCGCGCGCGCCGCCCCGTCAGGATGCGGGGCCATCGGATCGGGCGGAGAAAAGCCAATTTCCGCTGACAACTCAAACGAAATATGATTGAAGCGCCGGCGGCGGCGCGCCGGTGCGGGCCGATCTCGGTCCCCGCCAGTGCGGCATAACGCCGCAATGGATCAAGGACTTGGACGGCCGCTGCGCCAGCCGACCGCGACTCTCGGAGAGAGCCTCACCGCCCGATGACCGACCAGCCCCGCCACCCCATCGTCCTCATCCCCTCGCGCCTCGGCTCGACGCGGCTGCCGGGGAAGCCGCTCGCCGACATCCACGGCGAGCCGATGATCGTCCATGTGTGGCGCCGCGGCGTCGAGGCGGGGGTGGGGCCGGTGGCGGTCGCCTGCGGCGATCCCGAGATCGCCGAGGCGGTGACGCGTGCCGGCGGCACCGCCGTCATGACCGATCCCGCGCTCCCCTCCGGCTCCGACCGCGTGGCGGCGGCGCTGCGGCAGCTCGATCCCGGGCGGCGGCACGACGTGGTGGTCTGCCTGCAGGGCGACATGCCCACCATCGATCCCACGGTGATCCCGGCCTCGCTGGCGCCGCTTGCCGATCGCGAGGTCGACATCGTGACGCTCTGCACGGTGATCCAGGACGAGGACGAGCTGCAGGCGCGCAGCGTCAACAAGATCGCGGTCGGCTTCAAGCCCGGCGCCCGCGTGGCGCGCGCGCTCTATTTCAGCCGCCACGTGATCCCGAGCGGCGCCGGCCCGCACTATCACCACATCGGCCTCTATACCTACCGCCGCGCGGCGCTGGAGCGCTACGTGACACTGCCGCCGACGCCCTTGGAGCTGCGCGAGAGCCTGGAGCAGCACCGCGCGCTGGAGGCGGGGATGCGCATCGAGGTGGCGCTCGTTGACACGCTTCCGCTGGGTATCGATACTCCGGCCGACCTTGCGCGCGCGCGTGAGATCCTGGCGCCGCGCCGCTGACGCTTCCCATCCTCGCAGAGTCTCTTCCGATGCGCCGCTCGCCCGCCAACACCATCGCGTTCCAAGGCCAGCCCGGCGCCTATTCCGATCTCGCCTGCCGCGAGGTGTTCCCGCAGATGACGACGCTGCCTTGCGGCAGCTTCGAGGAGGCGATGGCGGCGGTGCGCGGCGGCCGCGCGCGGCTCGCCATGCTGCCGGTGGAGAACTCGGTCGCCGGCCGCGTCGCCGACATCCATCACCTGATGCCGGACTCCGGCCTCAACATCATCGGCGAGCACTTCCACCGGGTGAACCATCACCTGCTGGCGCCCAAGGGGGCGACGCTCAAGACGATCAAGACCGTGCGCAGCCACGTGCACGCGCTGAACCAGTGCCGGAAGCTGATCCGCGCCTTGAAGCTGAAGCCGATCGTGGTGGCGGATACCGCCGGCGCCGCGGCGGAGATATCCCAGCGCGGCGATCTGAGCGAGGCGGCGATCGCCTCCGAGCTCGCCGGCAAGATCTACAAGCTCGCCTCGCTGAAGCGCGACATCGAGGATGCCAGCCACAACACCACGCGCTTCCTGGTGATGTCGAAGACGCCGCGCATCGCTGCCAACGACGGCAGCCTCATCATCACCACCTTCGTCTTCCGGGTGCGCAACGTGCCGGCGGCGCTCTACAAGGCGATGGGCGGCTTCGCCACCAACGGCGTCAACATGACGAAGCTGGAGAGCTACATGCTCGCCGGCCAGTTCACCGCGACGCAGTTCTATTCCGACATCGAGGGCCATCCGAAGGAGCTCCGCGTCCAGCGCGCCCTCGACGAGCTCCGCTTCTTCACCCGGGAGGTGAAGATCCTCGGCGTCTACCCCGCGCACCCCTTCCGCCTCGCCGCCGGCCAGCCGGAGCTCGACTGATCGCATTTCGCACAATTCCCGGAGATCGTTAGCGGGATCGCAATGCGGGTGCGAGGATGCTGGGGCCAATCCCAACCCCAGAGGTCGCCATGGCCGCCGAGCTCGACATCTCCCTGATCCCGCATGCCTTCGTCACCACCACCTTCGAGCTGCCGGGCTACCGCGTGGCGCGCAACCTGGGCGTCGTGCGCGGCATCGTCGTGCGCTCGCGCTCGGTGTTCGGCACCATCGGCGCCAGCCTGCAGACGCTCTTCGGCGGCAACATCACCCTCTACACCTCGCTCTGCGAGCGCGCGCGCAGCCATGCCTTCGACCTGATGCTGGAGCACGCCGCCGAGCTCGGCGCCAACGCCATCGTCGGCACGCGCTTCGACGCCACCGAGGTCATGCAGGGCGTGACCGAGGTGCTGGCCTACGGCACGGCGGTGATCGTGGAGCCGGCGCGCTAGGCTGCATATATCGAGGCGGTGCGGCCGATTGACCCCTGGCCGCGCCGCCATCGATCGTTAAGGGTTGCATTGCTAGAGTGTGGGAAGCCGGGCCTCTCGACCCCGGCATAGGGTGCGTTTGCGAGCGGGATCAGAGCGATGCGTTACTACGTGGTCGGTGCCGAATATCTCGACGTCAAGCACACCCAGGTGAAGCCCGGCACCGCCGAGCGGCACGGCCCCTTCGCCAGCTATGACGAGGCGGTGAAGAAGTGGCGCGAGCGCGCGCTTGCCACCATCGACGATTACTACATCAAGTTCACCATCGTCTCCGAGAACGGCCAGCCCGCCGCGGCCTAGGCCTTCTCCCACCGCCGCCGCTCCTCGCGCATCGCGCGCTGCTCATTCCCTGGCCCTGCGCTCGCGCGCCGGCGACACCCGGGCGGCGCTGGAGGCGACCGTGGAGTCCGGGCTCGATCTTCCTTGCGGCGCGCGGTCGGGGAAACGAAAGGTGCCCAAGAAACAGCCCGCGACCGCAATTTCATCGGGGTCGCCGCAATTTTATGTGGTTGGCGCGAACAATCCGCGACCGCCGCGGCGGCATCTCGGGCCGCGTCCTCTTGTCCCGGCTTGGCGCGTGGCTTGCAGTGCCTATCTCTGGTCGGCGGCCCGTCCGGGCCGCCTTTATTCCCAGATCTTTCCCGGAGAATTCGCCGTGGCGACAGCGCAGACAGCGGTAGGCCGTTTCGGCAGCGGCAGGGCGGTGCCGCGTATCGAGGATCGCGGGCTGCTCATGGGCGCGGGCCAGTTCACCGACGACGTGGCGCTGCCCTCCCAGGCCTATCTCGCCTTCCTGCGCTCGCCGCACGCCCATGCGCGCCTCGTCTCGATCGACGCCGCGGCGGCGCGGACGCTGCCCGGTGTCGTCGCCGTCCTCACCGGCGCCGATCTCGTCGCCGCCGGCGTGAAGCCGATCCCGATCCTCAACGTCTTCAAGCGGCCGGACGGCGCGGCCGCCACCTCGCCGGCGCGCCGCGGCCTCGCCCATGAAGAGGTCCGCTTCGTCGGCGAGGCGGTGGTCGCCGTCATCGCCGAGAGCCGCGACCAGGCGAAGGACGCGCTCGACGCCATCATCGTCGACTACGATCCGCTCCCCGCCGTCACCACCATCGCCCAGGCAACCGCGCCCGGCGCGCCGCTGCTGGCGCCGGAAATTCCCGGCAACGTCGTCGCCCAGATGCGCCACGGCAAGCCCGCGGAGTCCGACGCCGCCTTCGCCAAGGCGGCGCACGTGGTGGCGATGGATCTGGTCAACCAGCGCGTGGCGGCGACGCCGCTCGAGCCCCGCAGCGTGCAGGCGAGCTACGACGCCGCCAGCGACCGGCTCCTCATCCGCCTCAGCACCCAGATGCCCTCGGGCATGCGCGATACGCTGGCGGGCGACGTGCTCGGCATTCCCAAGGAGAAGATCCGCGTCGTCGTCGGTGATGTGGGCGGCGGCTTCGGCATGAAGACCGGCCTCTATCCCGAGGACATCGTGGTCGCCTATGCGGCGCGCGCTCTCCAGCGGCCGGTGCGCTGGACCGCGGAGCGGATCGAGGAG
>DATKPX010000505.1:0-3503 GCA_035523855.1 Allostellaceae bacterium | reverse complement strand
AGTTTAGCGCCGAGCACGGCCGCGAGGTCAACGGTTTCCGCGAGGATGCCTGGGCATGGATCCGCCGCCATGATTGGCCCGGCAATGTCCGCGAGCTGATCGGCTGCGTCCGCCGCGCCGTGGTGATGGCGGATTCGCCCTGGATCACGGCGCGCGATCTCGGCCTGGAGGCGGCGCGATCGCTGCCGACGGTGACCCGCGCCGCACCCGCCGCCATCGCCATGCCCAACCGCCAGACCATCGACGAGGTTGGGCTTCGCGCTGCGCTGGCCGCGAACGGCGGCCACGTCAGCAACGCGGCGCGGTCGCTCGGCATCTCGCGGACCACCATCTATCGGCTGATGAACCGCTTCGGGATCAACTGATCCCGCGCCTATTTGAGCGGCGGCAGTTCCGCCACCTTCCGCGCCTCGCCCGTCAGCTCCAGAATGTGCATGCCGGTATTGGCGCGGTCGACGATGTAGATGTAGCCGCGGTCGTCGAATTCGACGTTGTTGGTCTGGATCGCCACTTTGCAGCGATCCTTACCGTCGACCTTCACGCAGCGCTTGTCGGTGTCCTTGCTGATGGCCGGGATGAAGTAGCCGATCTCGCGCGGCGCGAAAGGATCGTGCACATCGACCGCCCGGACGCCGGCATTGAAATGCGAGAAGAACATGACCTTCTCGTAGTAGACTGGTGCCATATTCTCGCTCGACGAGTGGGTGCCGAAGCGGCCGCCGCGGGCGCAGAAGTCGCCGCTCGCCTCCGGCACGTGAAAATTCGACACCACCATGGGATGCGTCTCGTCGGTGACGTCGGCGAACCACACCATCTGGCGCGCCTCGCCACACTCGTTGGCGATCTGCTCATCGGTGATCGCGACGAAATCGCGGATCGATCCCTTCTTGTCGTGGGCGAACTCGGCGAGCTTCATGTGCAGCATGGGAAACGTGGTGTGTGCGCCCACTAGGGTTGAGAGGTCCAGGCGTCCCACCTGCGGATAGAGCAGATTCTCCGGCGTCGGCTCCTTGGGTCCGTTGAGCAGCTTGTCGCGGTCGACGATCTGCAGGATGCCGCCGCCATTGGTGCCATAGCCGAAGTAAATGCGATTGCCCTTGGGCCCGGTCGAGATCATGCCGTGCAGCGGCGTCGGCACCGGCCCGGTGGCACCCGGCTGCTGGCCGACCAGGCCGAAGTCGCGGATGAAGACGGGATGCGCGGGATCGCTGAGATCGTAGACCTGGGTCATGCGGTTGACGCGCCAATCGGGCGCGCCGGAGACCAGATAGGCGATGCCGGTATCGCACTCCCACCAGTTCTTATGCGTGCCTTTGATGCCGGTGATCCGAGAGACCAGCACCGGCTTGGCGGGATCGCTGGTATCCCAGACCTCGTGCGCCGAGTTGCCGAAGGTGCGAAGCATATAGGTCTTGTCCGGATCTCCCTTCGGCAGCGTCTTGCCGTCGCAGACTCGCACCATCTGCGCGCCGCCAGCCTCGTACTGCCCCTCCTCGCCGGGGATGTGCGCAAGATATTTGGGATGGCGTGGATCGGTCACGTCGACGATCGAGGTGCCGTTGAACTCGCGCTGGCCGGTGAGCGGGTTGAGCGGCTTCGGCTCTTCCGGCGTGCCGCCGTGATGGCCGATATAGGCGATCCAGCGTCCGTTCTGCTGGTGGATGGTCGGCTGATAGGCACTACGCGCCTGCAGATCGCTGTAACCGACGAGGCGCATGTTCTTCGCTTCCGGCGGATCGCCGATCTTCTGCTCCTTCGCGATGGCGGGGGTCGCGGCCGCAGCCAGCATCGCAAGCACCGCCAGGGCGGCGCGGGCGCCACGCGTTCTCATGGTTCTCCTCCCTCTTCGTGCTCGTTCTCGATCGATTCTAGAGCACGGAGAGCGCAACTCGTCATCCCTATTCGGCGATAATCCGGCTTATGTCACCGCGGCATGCGCCGAGCGGACGCGTGCGCGGAACGCGGCCAGGGCAGGCGTCGACGCGAGGTCCGGCACCGCTCCCCGACCGACTTCCGCCTGCGCTGCTGCGGCCGCCGCTTTGAGCGCGTTCGCTTCCGCCGCCGTCCGCTCCGCGGGCGCCGCGCCGTAGCGATGATGGTGAATGCGGGTGCGCTGAAAGGCGCGTGGGATCACCTGATGCAGGACGACGCCACCGGCGCCGGCATCGATAAGGAGCGTCGGCCAGACAGCCCGGCGCGAGACACCCGCGGGAGCGGCGGCAAGAGCATGCTCCATCACCACCTTCCAGTTGGCGTCGATGTCGGTGATAGTCTCGCCCTGGAAGGGCAGCGCCTCGAAATCCGCGCCGTCAAGCTCGGCGACGGCGGGCTCCAGCGCCGTCGGTGCGCCGCCGAGATAAACGAAGAGCAGACCGCGAAACGCTTTCGACGCGACAGAGTCCAGGTGATGCACGGCATCGGCCGGGTCCGGCGGCATCACCTGCGGCGGCGCCGTCTTGAAGCGGCCGTCGGCGCCATAAGTCCAACCGTGATAGCGGCAACGGATCTCCGCGCAGTTGCCGGCGCCGGTATCGAAGAGCGGCAGACCCTGGTGGCGGCAGACGTTGCGGTAGACGCTGGCCGCGCCGGTCGAGTCGGCAATGGCGAAGATCGGCCACCCGCCGAGGCTCTGCGCGACGTAGGCGCCCGGCTCGCGCAGCGTCGCGCTCCGCGCCAGCAGCAGCCAGGCGGTCTGGAACACCGTGCGCCGCTCGCGCTGGAAAGCTTCCGGACCGGCATAGAGGGCTGCCGGCAGGGCGTCGCCGGTCGCCCTATCCGTGCTCATGGCGTCACTCGCCGATATGGCGCATGAAGGCGGCGATGCCCGCCTCGCAGACCGCGATGTCCTGCTCGCCGTTGCCGCCGGAGGCGCCGACGCCGCCCACCACCTTGCCGTTCACCAGGATCGGAAAGCCGCCGACGAAGACCGTGAAGCGGCCGTCGTGCTGGGTGAAGATGCCGAAGGCCTCCTCGCCCGGCAGCGCGTTCTTGTAATTGTGCGTTGGCTTGCGATGGCCCGCGGCGGTGAAGGCCTTATTCATGGCGATCTGCACGCTCGTCACCTTGCCGCCGTCGAGGCGGCGGAGCGCGATCGGATATCCCGCCGCGTCGGCGACACAGAGAACCTGGGGAACGCCCAGCTCCTCCGCCTTCTTCTGCGCAGCGTCCAGGATGAGGTTGGCTTCGGCGAGGCTGAGGGTTTGATAGGTGATCATCGATCGCGTATCCGTGCTGGTTCCGCTCGTCGCGCAGAGAAAAGGACGGGCGGCACACTCGCGCGCCGCCCGTCGCCTCCCCCGGTGAGGCTGCTACTCGGCCGCCTGCGCGCGCGGCTGCGCCAGGAATTTATTGTAGAGGCCGTCGAGATAGAGACGGCGCATCATCGTCGCCTCGCGCACGAGACGCACGCAGCTCTCCTGCACTTCGGGCGTCGTCGCGTATTTCTCCAGGATCTGGTAGCCAAGCTCGCCATGCTCCTGGTCGGCAACGATGTGGAGGCGGAA
>DATKPX010000504.1:0-3146 GCA_035523855.1 Allostellaceae bacterium | reverse complement strand
AGCGCGGCGGAGAGCCCGAGCTCGATCGAGACCACGGTGCCGGCCACCTGCAGCGCCGAGAGCAGCACGCGGGCGATCGAGCCGAGGAAGAGCCCGACCGCGATCTCGCCGCCGAGCATCAGCGCGAGGCGGATCGGGCTGGTCGGCAGCGCCGGCAGCAGCGGCGCCACCACCGGCGTCGCCAGCACGGTGAGCCCCAGCGCCAGCACCAGGCGGGCGCGCGCGTAGACGTAGCTGTCGCCGAAGCCCGGCAGCAGCATCACCGCCGAGCCCAGCCGCGCGAAGACAAGGGCGGCGGCGAACAGGTTGGCCGGCAGGATCTGGTCCAGCACGAGGGCGTCCTCAGCCGCTGACGATGTGGCCGGCGAGCATCTGGGTGAAGGAGACCAGCTGGCCCAGCATGAACGGCAGCAGGATGATCAGCGACAGCATGATCACCAGGATCTTCGGCACGAAGGTGAGCGTCATTTCCTGGATCTGCGTCAGCGCCTGCAGCACCGAGATGCAGAGGCCGACCGCCAGGGCCAGCAGCATGATCGGCGCGCCGATCTTGAGCGTGACCATGATGGCCTCGTAACCGATCTGCATCATGTCGGTCTGGTCCATCGGCGACCTCCCTCCTCCGCCGCCGGTCAGATCGCCATCTTGATGATGTCCTGATAGGCGGCGATCACCTTGTCGCGGACGGCGACCACGGTCTGCAGCGTGGCGTCGGCGTTGGCGAGCGCGGTCGCCACCTGGGCGATGTCGGCCTTGCCCATGACGCCCGCGAGGCTGGTCTGCTCGGAGGACTTCAGGGTGTCGACGGCGCTGTTGGCGGCGTTCTTCAGGAGATCGGTGAAGCTCAGCCCGGCGCCGTCGCGCGCATCGAGGCCCGGCGCCGGCAGCATCTTGGCGGCGTTGGCGTAGGCGGAAAGGGCGGTGGCGATCTGTTCGGCCATGGTGTGCTAGCTCCTTCGCGACCGCTTACGAGCGCATGAGGTCGAGGGTGTGGGAGATCATGTTCTTGGCGGCGTCGATGACGTTCAGGTTCGCCTGGTAGCTCTGCTGCGCGTCGCGCATGTCCGTGATCTCGATCAGCGGATTGACGTTGGGCAGCAGCACGTAGCCGTCGGCGCCCGCCGCCGGATTGGCGGGATCGAAGCGGCGCTCGAAGTTTCCCGACACCGGCAGGATCGGGCCGGTCTTGACCGTGTTGGCGCCCATGCTGCGGTCGAGCACCGAGCGGAAGCTCACCACCTTGCGGCGGTAGGGATCGCCGCCCGGGGTGGGCGCCGTCGAATCCGCGTTCGCGAGATTCTCGGCGATGACCTTGAGGCGGGTGCCCTGGGCCGAGAGGCCCGCCGCCGCCAGCTGCATCGCGGTCTTGATATCCATCGACATGGCGCGCTGCCTCAGCCGCTGTTCTGGCCGATCGCGTGCTTGATGAGCGCGATCTGCTTCTGGTAGAGGCCGGTGGTGAAGGCGAAGTCGGTGGCGGTCTGGCTCACCTTCATCATCTGGTCCTCGAGGTCGACGCGGCCCGGCTGCTGCACGCGGTCGACGCCGCCGACGGCGCTGGGGGTGGTCGCGATCTGGTTCGGCGTGGTGGTGACCAGCTTGAGCGCGCCGCCGAGCTTGGAGCCGGCGAGCAGCGACTTGAAGTCGATCTCCTTCACATCCGACGGCTTGAAGCCCGGCGTGTTGACGTTGGCGACGTTCTCCGCGAGCACGCCCTGGCGGCCGCCCAGCCAGTTGAGCTTCTTCGCCATCGCCTTGAACAGCGGAATACTGGAGAGATCCATCGCGACCTCATGCGGGATTACGGTCGCGATCCTGGTCCAACTAGCTTAACAGCCGGTTAAGAGCCGCCCAGAAATGCCGGTATTCATTGGCATTCTCGCGACCGGCAGGAAACCGCCTGCGAGCAAGGCGTTAGCGGGCGGTGGCGGCGGCGGACATGGTGCGTCGTTCGACGCAGAGCAAGCGCGTCGAGGGACGCACTGCCGGTCCTCCCGCGCCATCAACCGAATGTTAAGCATGAAAGTCCAGGATGGACCGTGAATTAGCCGCAGATCGCGGGTGTCCGCCGGTGCAGCAGAACGGATCCTCCTCCGAGAAGCCCGCGCGCAATGTCGCGGTGGCGCTGCGCTATGCGCCCGGCGAGATGGCCGCACCCCATGTGGTGGCGAGCGGCCGCGGCGAGATCGCCCGGCGGATCCTCGAGCTTGCCCAGCAGCACGGCATCAAGGTCCGCGCCGACGCCGATCTCGCCGAGCTCTTGGTGGCGGTGGAGGTCGGCGAGCAGATCCCGATCGCCGCCTTCGCCGCCGTCGCCGAGATCCTGATGTACATCTACCGCGCCAACCGCCCGCCGCCGCGCTGAGGAGCCGAGCATGACCGACACCGTCCCCACCGAGCCCGCCGCCCTAGGCGCCGATCTCGACTTCGTCGCCGAGACCGTCGGCACCGCGCGGCTGGCCATCGACAAGGGCCACTTCGTCGACATGACCGGCCTCGACGAGGCGGTGGCCGATCTCTGCGCCGCCGCCGCGGCGCTGCCGGCGCCGCATCAGCGCCTGACGGCGCAGAAGCTGTCGCGGCTGGCGCAAGATCTGGCGGCGCTCGCCGAGGCGCTCAAGACCCAGCAGGAGGGCTTCGAGCGCGCGGTCTCCGCAGATGCAAGGCTGCGCACCGCCGACGCCTACAGCGGCACCGACGCCGGCCGCCGCTGACGTTTCCTTTTCTATCGGTATTGATCGGTCACGCATGACACTCGACGACTATCTCCGCTTCGCGATTGCGCTGGTCGCGGTGCTGGCGCTGATCGCGCTCTTCGCCTGGATGGCGCGCCGCATCGGCCTCGGCGGCCGCTATGTCGGCAAGGGCGCCGAGCGCCGGCTTGCGGTGCTGGAGGTGCTGCCGCTCGACGGCAAGCGCCGGCTGGTGCTGCTGCGGCGCGACACGACCGAGCATCTGGTGCTGCTCGGCCACGACAAGGACCTGCTGATCGAGGCCGGCATCGACCGCGCCGCCGGCAAGCCCGCCGAATTCGCCACCCTGGTCCGCCGCGAGGCGCCGTGAGCCGCCTCATCGCGCGTCTCGGGAGCGCCCTTCTCGCGCTCCTGCTGCTGACGCCCGCCGCGATGGCGCAGTCGGTCACCGTC
>DATKPX010000503.1:0-20408 GCA_035523855.1 Allostellaceae bacterium | reverse complement strand
AAGCACCATCCTGCCCCGGTATCGCGGCACGAGGATATCACCTCGATCGTGATCGACGCCGAGACCGGCAAGGTGCTCAGCGAGCAGAGTGCCGATACGCCGAATTATCCGGCCTCCCTCACCAAGATGATGACGCTCTACCTGCTGTTCGACGCGCTCGAGAAGGGCCGCGTCAACCTCGACACCCCCCTCTCGGTCTCGGCCTATGCGGCGGGCCAGGAGCCGACCAAGCTCGGGCTCCGGCCCGGCGAGACCGTCGCCGTCCGCGACGCCCTCCTGGGCCTGGTCACGCGCTCCGCCAATGACGCGGCCGTGGTGATCGCCGAGGCGCTCGCCGGCAGCGAGGACGCCTTCGCCCAGCGCATGACCGCCAAGGCGCATGCCCTCGGGATGACCAACACCACCTTCCGCAACGCCTCGGGCCTGCCCGATCCCGGCCAGATGACCACGGCCAGGGACCTCTCCAAGCTGGCGCGCGCCCTCTATCGCGATTTCCCCGAGGAATACAAGTTCTTCGCCACCGAGGCCTTCAACTTCCACGGCCAGCACATCACCACCCACAACCATCTGATGGCCCGCTTCGAGGGCATGGACGGCATCAAGACCGGCTATATCCGCGCCGCCGGCTTCAACCTCGCCGCCTCCGCGGTGCGCGACGGCCACCGCCTGATCGGCGTCGTCATGGGCGGCCGCAGCGCCGTTTCCCGCGACAACGTCATGGCCGGCCTTCTCACCACCGCCTTCGTCGAGGCGCGCCGCGACGACGGCATCGCCAAGCTGATGCAGGCGAACAGCAACGTCACCCCCGAGCCCGCCACGCCCGCCGCCGCGCCGGCCCAGGTCGCCGCCGCGCCCGTGTCCGCCCCGGCGCCGGTCGCCGTTGCGGCCGCAGCGCCGGCTCCTGCCCCGATCACCCCCGCCCCGGCTGCCCCGGCGCAGGTCGCCTCGGCCGACGTCACCGTCACCAGCATTGCCGACGAACCGGTCGCCGCGCCGCAGCCGCAGAGCTTCGCAGCCCGCGCCAAGCGGACCCTGAGCCATCTCTCGCCGGTCTCCACCGCCGAGGCGGCGACCACCTCCCGCCCTCAGCGCGCCGAGCCGATGACCGAGCGCTGGAGCATCCAGGTCGGTGCTTTCAGTCAGAAGGGCGCCGCCGAGAAGGCCGCCAGCAGCGCGCTGCATGTGATCAAGGCCGGCAAGGGCAAGAGCATCGCCGTGCTGGCGCCGAACGGCTCCGAGGGCGAGCGCTTCTTCCGCGCCCGCATCGGCAACTTCAGCGAGCGCGAGGCCGAGCGCGCCTGCCACCTGCTGCACAAGAAGGGCCGCGACTGCGCCGTGCTGTCGCCCAGCGCCGTGCACGTGGCGGCGGCGAACTAAGCCGGTCGCTTCCGACGACAAAAAGGGCGCCCGCGGGCGCCCTTTTTAGTTCCGGGGATCAGATCTTGTAGGCGAGGCGGAGCCCGCCCCAGTGGCGGCCGCGCACGGTGATCGGTGCGGAGACGTCCTTCATCAGCTGGAACTGCCCGCCGCCCATGGCACGGCGGTAGGTCTGTACGAGGAAGGGCTTCCGGTTGCGCCCGGCGGCAAGGCCGGTGCGGTCGTCGAACTTGCGCCGGTTGCGGCAGTTGGCCGTGTTCCAGGCGACGTCCGCGCCCTGGGCCTGCGCGAACTTAAGATTGTGCGTCGGCAGATAGCCGTTGCGATCGACGGCGGCGCAGAACACAACGCGGGGGTCGAGCTGCAGCACGGGCTCCTGCAGCGCCGGCAGCACGCGGTCGGTGAAGGCGACGAAGCGGGTCATCAGCTGCTCGGGATTGCTGCCGGCGATCGGCAGGTAGCGGTCGTCGAAGAGATCGGCCTCGCCGATCTCGCCCGCCGCGACCGCCGCCTCGAATCGGCCTGAGATTTCCGCAGCGAGCGCGGTCACCCGCTCGATGAAGGGAGTATCGATGGTGACGACGCCGCCGACCGCGGTGGCGGCGATCAGCGTCTCTGCCGCCGCGATCAGGGCGTTCACCTGGTCGCGGGCGAGCCTGAGATCGCGGCTGGAGCTGGCGACGTCGGCGGTGAGGCCCTCGATCCCCTCGAGGAAGTGCCGGGAACGCTCGCCGATGTCGCTTGCCCCCTGGGCGATCCGCTCGGCGCCGCTGTCGACCTCGGCGAGCGTGCCGCTCGCGGTGCGGATCACGCTGGCGATCGTCTCGGTGCCGGCGCGCACGGTCTCTGCCTGCCGCAGCCCGCTGCCGGAATGGGACATCAGTGTGCGCGCCTTGGCGCCAAGCTCGGCCAGCGTGGCGTCGATCTCGGAGGTGGCGGCGCCGGTCTCCTTGGCGAGCGACTTTACCTCGCCGGCGACCACCGCGAAGCCGCGCCCGGCCTCGCCGGCGCGCGCCGCCTCGATGGTGGCGTTCAAGGCGAGGAGATTGGTCTGCTTGGCGATCGCCGAGATCCGCTCGGCCACCTTGCCGACGCGGCCCAGCGCCGCGTCGAGGGTGCCGGCGTGCTCGGCGATGCTGCCCATCGCCTCCAGCAGGCTGCCGATGGCCGCGAGCGACTGCTCCAGCGTGCCGCGCGAACTCTCGATCTCGCCGTGGGAGCGGGAGGCCGTCGCCTCGGCGTGCTGCGCCAGCGTCGAGATCTCGACACTGCCGGACTTCACCTCGGAGGCGGCGGTGCCAAGGGTGACGAAGAGGCGCGCCTGCGCCTCGATCCGCGCGGTGACGTCGTCGACCTTGCCGGCAACATCGGCGATACCGATGCTGAGCCGGTCGGCTTCCGCCGCGACTTTGGCGACGATCGCAAGGTCTTGTGGTCTGGTTTCCCCCGCCATCCCGCACCGATCATTGGAATCCCGGTGTGGCGACCCTAGCGGGCGGCGCACTAACGACTCGTAAACCGAGCTCGACCCGGTCGGAATTACGCGGTCAGAATTTCGGCGGCGCGATGCCGCTCTGGCCGAGCTCGGCGACAAGGGCGGATTTGAGGCGCTCGAGACCCTTGTCGTCCCTGGCCTCGGCGCGCGCCACCAGCACGTCCTGGGTATTGGACGCGCGCAGCAGCCACCAGCCGTCAGAGGTGCGCACCCGGACGCCGTCGATGTCCGAGAGCTCGGCGCCTGCCTTCTTGAGCCGGTCGCGCACCTCGGTCACGACGGCGAATTTCCGCGTGTCCGAGCAGGGGAAGCGGAGCTCCGGCGTATTCACCACCTGGGGCAGCCGGTCGCGCAGCTGGTCGAGGCTCTCGGAAATGCGGCCGAGGATGCCGATCAGGCGGATGGCGGCATAGGGCGCGTCGTCGTAGCCGTAGTAATGATCGGCGTAGAAGATGTGGCCGCTCATTTCGCCGGCGAGCGGCGCCTTGGTCTCCGCCATCTTGGTCTTGATGAGGGAATGGCCGGTGCGCCACATCAGCGGCGTGCCGCCCATCCGCTCGATCTCGTCGAACAGCACCTGGCTCGCCTTGACGTCGGCGATGATGGTGGCCTTCGGCTGGGCGCGGATCACGTCTGCCGCCAGCACCGTCATCAGCTGATCGCCCCAGAGGATGCGGCCCTTGGCGTCCACCACACCAATACGATCGCCGTCGCCGTCGAAGGCGATGCCGAGATCCGCCTTCTCCTTTGCCACCGCCTGCTGCAGCTGCACCAGGTTCTTGGGCTCGGTCGGATCGGGATGATGCGCGGGGAAATTGCCGTCGATCTTTTCGTTGAGGAGGATGTGCGTGCCCGGCAGCTTCGCCGCCATCAGCTTCAGCGCCTCGCCGGTGGCGCCGTTGCCGGCGTCCCAGACGATCTTGAGCGCGCGCTTGCCGTCGTAATCCTTGGCGATGCGATCGACATAGGCGGAGAGGATCGCCTTCTCGGTGACCTTGCCCTTGCCGCTGCGAAACTCGCCGGAGGCCGCGATTTTGCCGAGGCGCTGAATGTCGGCGCCGAAGAACGACTTCTTCCCCAGCACCAGCTTGAAGCCGTTGTAGTCCGAAGGGTTGTGCGAGCCCGTCACCATGATGCCGCCATCGACCTCGAGGGTGGCGGTGGCGAAATAGAGCATCGGCGTCGGGCCGAGGCCGATGCGCACCACGTCGATGCCACTCTCGACGAAGCCCTCCACCAGCGCCTGCTCGATCTCCGGCGAGCTCAGCCGGCCGTCGCGGCCCACCGCCACGCGCTTGCCGCCCGCCTCGCCGAGGCAGACCGCAAAGGCACGGCCGATGGCGCGCGC
This sequence comes from Allostellaceae bacterium, assembly GCA_035523855.1. Taxonomy (GTDB): domain Bacteria; phylum Pseudomonadota; class Alphaproteobacteria; order ATCC43930; family CGMCC-115725; genus DASZHJ01. The sequence continues at coordinate 16,188 of DATKPX010000503.1, read as the reverse complement.
ATCTTCAGGAAACAGGGTCTTTCCGACGACGCCGCGGATGTCATATTCGCGCAGGATGGTCGCGTCGAAGCGATGGCCGCTGCCGCGGTCGCTGTCCGGAGCCATGGGATCGTCCTTCAGCAAAACTCTTTCAGGATCTGCTTCATCTCGCCGGCCAGGTCGGGCCGCGCCAGCGCGAAGGCGAGATTGGCGTGCAGGAAACCGATCTTGTCGCCGCAGTCGAAGCGCCGGCCCTCGAAGCGGAGGCCGTGGAACGGCTTGTTGCCGCCGATCATGCGCGCGAGCGCATCGGTGAGCTGGATCTCGTTGCCGCTGCCGCGGCCGATCTGGCCGAGATGATCGAACACCTCGGGCTCAAGGATGTAGCGGCCGATGATGCCGAGAGTGGAGGGCGCCTTCTCCGGCGCCGGCTTCTCCACCAGGCCTTTGACGGCGACCAGACGGCCGTCATCTTTCTCGACGTCGAGGATGCCGTAGCGGCCGACGTGATTACGCGGCACGTCCATGACGGCGATCATGCTGCCGCCGCCGGCCTGGCGCGCCTCCACCATCTGCTTGAGGCAGGGCGTCTTGCCGAGGATCAGGTCATCGGCAAGCAGCACCGCGAAGGGCTCGCCATGCACGAGGTCGCGCGCGCACAAGACAGCATGGCCCAAGCCCAGCGGTTGCTGCTGACGCGTATAGGCCACCTGCCCGGGCTTCGGCAGCCAGTTGTTGAGCTCGACGAGCTGCGCCGTCTTGCCGCGCTCGCGCAGCGTGCTCTCGAGCTCGTAAGACTGGTCGAAATGATCCTCGATCGCCGATTTGGCGCGGCCGGTGACAAAGATGAATTCCTCGATCCCCGCCGCCTGCGCCTCCTCCACCGCGTACTGGATGAGGGGCTTGTCCACCACCGGCAGCATCTCCTTCGGCATCGCCTTGGTGGCGGGCAGGAAACGTGTGCCGAGGCCTCCGACCGGGAACACAGCTTTGCGAACGTGCGATGTCATATCTCGCTCTTCTATGCGTTGCGGCGGTTGACAGTGCCGGGATAACGCGCAGTCCCGATCGGTTGTTCCCCGCCCTCCGATGTCAAGGGCGGTCCTCCTCTGACATCCGGCCGCCGGGTTTATAGCCCGGGAGAGGCGAGCAGCGCCAGCCACAGGGGCCGCTCCCGGCGGTCGCACGGGCGGAAACCGGGCGTTGCGTACGCCCGCAGGCGGTTTCACCGATGCTAGGCAAACTTTCCTAACGGTCGATAACCATGACCGGCGCTATTTCCCGAGCAGCAGGTCCTTGGCACGGTTGACCTGGGCCGCCAGCGCATCGGAGCCGCCCTGGTCCGGGTGGAGCTTCATCATCAGCCGCCGGTGCGCCTCCTTGATCTCCGCCGGGCTGGCGCCGGGCTTGAGGCCGAGGACCAGATAAGCCTCCTCCGCCGTCATGCCCGGGGACGCCCTCGCGCCCCCGGATCCGCCCCCTGGCGATCCCGCGGCGGCCTCGCGCCAGTCCGGCTGGAAGCGGTCGAGATAACCCTCCAGCAGGCTGGCCGAGGCCGGGTCCTCGGCACGCACCTCGCGCCAGAGCGCCAGCAGCCGCGGCAGGTCGAGCTCGTCCAGCCGGTGTCCCTGCTCCCGCCCCTTGCGCACCGTGCCGCTCATGGTGCCGGTGTCGTGATCCAGGCGGACGCGCAGGTAGTCGGTCTCGACCTCGGAGACTTGGCCGTGTGGCCCGCCCGGGCCAGTGCCCGCCACCCAGCGGCGCCACACCGTCCGCGCCCGGACGATAAAGGGCGCAGCACCGCCGAGCGCGAAGATCAGCGGAAAGAAGCGGCCGCTCTCGATCAGCAGCAGCGCCATCGCGAGCCCCGCAAAGATGCCGATCCACATCAACCAGCGCACGACCGTCGCCGGATTGGCGCTGACGAAGGCACGCCCTGCCAGCAACACCACCACCAGCAGGACGACGCCGCCCACGAGGTAGAGCATCAGCCGCCGCCCATCTGCTGCGTCAGCAGAAGCGCCGCGCCTCCGGTGCGCTTGGAGTAATCGGCGAGCGCCTTACGTCCGCCCGCGGCATAGGCGGCCACCGCGCCGAGCAACGCCTTGAGCTGCTCCGCGCTGCCGGAATCGAAGGGGCAATAGGCGCCGCGGGTCAGGCGTGCGATCTCCCTGAAGGTGCTGCCCGCCAACGCATCGACGCCCTCCTGGAACATGAAGGCGGGCACATTGAGCAAGCCCAATTCGCCGGCGAGCCGATAGAGCCCTTCCGGCGCTTCCTCCATGGCATCGCCCACAAAAACAAGAGCATTCACCCGGCCGCGGCGCGCCTCGTCGAGGGCGTGGCCCAGCACGCGGCCGATCTGTGTCTCGCCGCCGACACAGCTCACCTTGCGCATGGCGCGGTGCAGGTCCTCGGCGCGGGCGAGCCAGCGGCTCGCCTTGCATTCGGCGAAGCCGCGATAGAAGACGAGCTTTACGTCGAGGCCGCCCAGACCCGCCGTCACCTCGAACATCTCGCCCTGGAGGCGGCAGGCACGGTCCCAGGTGGGATCTCGGCTCGCCGTGGCGTCGAGGGCGAAGATCAGCCGGCCGCGGCCCGAGGCCGGGCGCACCGCCGGCATCGCCGCTACTTTCTGCAGGAATGCGTCGACCTCCGCCTGCTTGGCGGCGGCGGGAAGCTGGCCTCCTTCGGTCTTCCTGTCCTCAGCCATACCCTGAATATGGGGCGAGCCCCCACGGTTTCGCCAGCGTGGCGGCGAAACTTCAACCGAACGTCATTCAGCGCCTTTAACGGGCGACCAGCACCAGCGTCTTCTGCCAGGCGGGCAACTCCATGAGCGCGCCATGCCAGCGCCGGATCTCCGGATAATCCGCGAGCGGAATCCGCGCCGGCTCCGCGAGGTTGAGCGTCGGCGCGAGGGAGAAATCCGCCACCGTCAGCCGCTCGCCGGTGACGAAGCGGCGGCCGCGGAGCTGCCCCTCCAGCACCGCGGCGAAGCGATGGAAGCGCTTCTCGGCATCCGCGGCCCGCACAAGATCGGGCTCGCCGAGACCGGCGAGCTTCTTCACCACATGCTCGAAGATCATGGTGGCCAGCGGCGGCTCCCAATGCGCGAGGTCCCAGAATTGCCACCGGCTGACATCGGCCCGCGCTCTCGGCTGCTCCGGCAGCAGCGTGCGCGAGGGATCCTTCGATGCGAGATACTGCAGGATCGCATTCGCCTCCCACAGCACGAAGCCGTCCTCCTCGATGACCGGCATCAGCATATTGGGATTGAGCGCCGCGAACTCCGGACTCTTCTGCTCGCCCTGGAAGAGGTCGATGACCCTGGGCTCGAAAACGAGCTCCAGATGGTGCGCGAGCGCCAGCACCTTGAAGGCGCGCGGGCTCGGCGGGAAATAGTGAATCCTCAGCATGGCGTTTCCCCTGTTGTGGTACCGATCCCGGTGGAATTGACGGGGAGGAACCGGATCCTCCCCACATTCCGCCGCCCCTGCTGCCGCCGCGCGTCCCGCGGCGCGACGGCCTCACGGAGATGAAGCCCACCCGTACTCCGGAAGCCGGAGCGTGTCGACAATATCTCCTCTGACCAGGAGCCTCGCCAACCCGGGGATGGCGAGCGCTCTGATCACCTGGTTTCGCACGCAGAGGCCCCATCGGGTCCTGGGCGCGAACGCGGCGGCAAAGCGCTCGGCGCCCCGCTGCTTTCCCTCGATGAAGGTTCTCAACACCGCCTCGTATCGCGCGAAGGCGGCCTCGTAGCGTCCGTCGGCGCCGGCCAGCTCGCCCGCCAGCACATAGGCGGACACCATGGCAAGCGCCGACCCCTGTCCCGCCAGCAGAGAGACACAGAACGCGGCGTCTCCGGTGAGGGCGATGCGCCCGCGCGACCAGCGGGGCATTCTGATCTGGCTGACACCGTCGAAATAGAGCTCGCCGGCGCGATCCAACGTATCGAGGATGCGCGCCGATTCCCATTGTCGATCGTCGTAGCGGTCGCGCAGAAGCTTCTTCTGCTGCTCGATGGTCGCGGGCAAGGACTCGTCGCCGACGGCGAATACGAACAGGAATAATGCCCGATCCTCATGCAGCGTAAAGCGGCCGAGCATGCGCCCCGGCTGGCCGTACATAAGATAGACGTCCTCGTCGCGTGGCCGGTATCCCACCGCCTCGAGCGCCGCTACCGCGTAGCCGAGCCGCTTCTCGAACTGCTGCTGCGATCCGAAGCCGAGCCGGCGGACCTCCGAATGAAGACCGTCGGCGCCGATCACCAGATCGAACCGCCGCTCCCCGCCCTGTCGCAAGCGCACCCGCACGCAGTCTGCCTCGTCTTGAAGCTCGGCAATTTCCTCGCCGAAGAGGACTTCGACGTCATCAGCGATCTTCTCGTAGAGCAGTCGGGACAGATCGCTGCGCGCGAGTGTCACATATCTTCCGCCTGTCAGCTGGTTGAAGACGCTGGTCCCGAAACCCGCGACGCGCTTGCCGCCCGCATCCACGATCCGCAGCTCGCGCACGTGATAGCCGACGCGATCGAGCTCGCGCAGCAGCCCCATGCGATCGGCAATATCGTATCCCAGCCCCCAGAAATCGATGACATAGCCGCCGGTGCGCAGGGCTGGGGCCCGCTCGATCAGCGTCGCCGCAAAGCCGGCCCTCTGGAGCCAGAAGGCAAGCGCCGGACCGGCGATGCCGGCGCCCGAGATCAGCACGGTCTGCTGGGTCACTCCGGCAGGTTAGTGCCGCCGGCCTTCGGTGCAAGTGACTAAGCGAGGCGCGCCCAGACCGCGGTGTCGTGGAAGACGCCGCCGCCGTTCGGGCGGCCGGGATCGGCGCTGATCAGCACGTTGATGCCGAGTCCTTCCTCATAGGCGTGGTTGGGCCAGATGCCCTCGACGACGAGGACGCCGCGCTGCAGCCCGTCGAAGGGCTTGGCGTGGACGACGACGCTGCCCTGGCGGTTGCCGAGGCGGAGGCGCGTGTCCTTGGCACCACCCATCGCCTTCAGGTCCTCGGGATGCACCAGCACCGAGGGCCGGCCCTCGCGCGCCACGCTCGCCGGCGTGTTGTTGAAGCTGCTGTTGAGGAAGGAGCGCGCCGGCGGCGCCATCATGCGGAAGGGATGCTCGGCGTCGGTCCGGTCGATGATATCGACGTGATCGGGCAGCGCCGAGAGCTCCTGGTGCCGCGGACCGAGTGCCGCCCAGTCGGCCTGGAAATGGAAGCGCTTGTCCTTGTGCGCGAAGCCGTCGAGATAGTGCGCGCGCTCGAAGGGCAGCGACTTGTCGATCCAGCGGCCGCCGTCGAACGCCTCCGGCGCGGGCAGGCCGGATTTTGCGAGCGAGGCCGCGATGATCTCCATCTCCGTCATATCGAAGCCCGGATGCTTCGCGCCCAGCCGCTTCGCCAGCTCGCAGATCACGTAGTGGTTCGAGCGCGCCTCGCCGTGCGGCTCCACCACCTTCCGCGCGATCTGCAGGAAGGTGTGGCCGCTCGCGGTGTAGATGTCGTCATGCTCGAGGAAGGTGGTGGCGGGCAGCACGATATCCGCCATCGCCGCCGTCTCGGTCATGAACTGCTCATGGACGACGGTGAAGAGATCGTCGCGGCGGAAGCCGTCGCGCACGCGGAGCGTGTCGGGCGCCACCACCATCGGGTTGGTATTCTGGATCAGCATCGCCGTCACCGGCGGCCCGTCGCCGAGATCGCTCTCGTCGCCGGTGAGCACGGCGCCGATCCGGCACTGGTCGAAGATACGCGTCGACTTGTCGAGGACGTCGAGGCCCTCGATCAGGCTGCGATCGAGATCACTGTAGAGCGCGCTGTTGCCATAGAGCGCGCCGCCGCCGCGATACTGCCAGGCGCCGGTCACCGCCGGCAGGCAGCTCACGGAGAAGAGCTGCGCCGCCCCGTTGCGGTGGCGCGAGAAGCCGTAGCCGACGCGGATGTAGCTGCGCTTGGTGCGGCCATAGAGCCGCGCGAAGTCGACGATCTGTTGCGCCGGCACGCCGGAGATCGCCTCCGCCCAAGCGGGATCGCGCGTCCCGAGGTGCGCCTCCAGCGCCTCGACGCCGGCGGCGTATTTCGCGAGGTAGGCCCGGTCGGCGAAGCCCTCCTTGAAGAGGACATGCATCACCGCGCAGGCGACCGCGGCGTCGGTGCCCGGCCGCGGCATGATGTGGATGTCGGCGATCTCGGCGGTGGGCGTGCGGTAGGGATCGACCACCACGAACGGCGCCTGGCGCTCGCGCCGCGCCTTGGTGATGTGATGCATCACGTTGACCTGGGTGGAGACGGGATTGCCGCCCCACATGACGACGAGATCGGATTCGGGGATCTCGCGGGGATCAACACCGCGTTTCGACCCGGTGCCGGCGTTCCAGCCAGCATCCGCGAGCGTCACGCAGAAGGTCGAGTGCTGGCGCGCATAGCGCATGGCATGGCGCAGGCGATGGATGCCGTCGCGCTGCACCAGGCCCATGGTGCCCGCGTAGTAGTAGGGCCAGACCGTCTCGCTGCCGTAGCGCTCGGCGGCGCCCCGGAAACCGTCGGCGACGCGGTCGAGCGCCTCCTCCCAGGAGACCGGCCGGTAGGCGTCGAATCCCACGCCCTTGTCGCCAACGCGCAGCAACGGCCTCGAGAGCCGGAGCGGGTGATGCTGGCGCTCCGCATAGCGCCCGACCTTGGCGCAGACGACGCCTTGCGTATAGGGATTGTCGCTGGCGCCGCGAATGCGGCCGATGGTGCGCTCGTCAAGACGCTCCACCTCGAGCGCGCAGGTGCTGGGACAGTCGTGCGGACAGACCGACGGGGCGATATCGAGGGGCAAGTTCGGCTCCTTCGAAGCTCTCCGGACTATAAACTCGGGACTGCCGAAGTGAAAGCCGCGCTCAGGGGAGCCGCTCCCAGACCAGGGTGGAGACGCTCAGGGCGCCGTCGCGGGGATTCGGCGCCGGCGCCGTGGTGAGGGTGAGCCGGCTGCCCTCGAGCTTGTAGAATCGGACGAGATCGGTGCCGGTCCATTTCGCGTTCCAGGACTGCTCGACATGGTGAAGGATCCGCTCCGCCTCCACCGTGTAGCGGCCGGCATAGGCTACCATCGTGCGGAAGAGCGCCACCGCCTCGGGATCGCTGGCGGTGAGCCCCTCCGGAGCCTTGCGGCCATCCGCCAGCACGATCGCCGTTACGCGGCCATCGCCGGTGTAGACCAGCGTCCCGGTCGGATGCGCCCCCAGCAGCGGCGCCTTCTCGCCGGTGGCGAGGATCTCGCGGCTGTCGGATCTGAGCGTCCAGGCGCCGACCAGGGCCTCTGCCGCGCGCGCTGCCTCGCTCATCTCACCACCGCCCCACCCGCGCCCCGGGTCAATCCGCCGCCACGGCGACGCGCGGCATCTGCTGCATGAGGCGGCCGCCGAGACGGACGGGCTCGATGCGGCGGGCAAGGCCGGTGGCGTCGTCGGTCTCGACGAAGACGCCGCAGAGCGTCCCCTCGCCGTCCGCCACCTGGATGCGCTCGCCGGGCATCTTGCGGATGAAGCGCGCTGCCGCCGCGTCCTTCTGCATGCCGATCACGGAATCATAGTCGCCGCACATGCCGGCATCGGTCTGGTAGGCGGTGCCCTTGGGCAGGATCTGCGCATCCGCCGTCGGCACGTGGGAGTGCGTTCCCACCACCATCGAGGCGCGGCCGTCGGCGAAGTGTCCCATCGACATCTTCTCCGAGGTGGCCTCGCCGTGAAAATCGATGACGATGGCGTTGACCTCGCCGAGCGGATGCGCCGCGAGCTCGCGCTCCACCGCGCGGAAGGGACAGTCGATCGCGTCCATGAAGAGCCGCGCCATCGGATTGAGCACAAGCACGCGCCTTCCGTCGGCGAGCTCGAAGACCCGCGCCCCGGCGCCGGGCGTTCCCGGCGGCAGGTTGAGCGGCCGCAGCAGCCGCGGGTCGCCGTCGATATAGGGAATGATCTCGCGGCGATCCCAGGCGTGATTGCCTGACGTGATCACGTCGGCACCAAGCGTGTAGAGCTCGGCGCAGATCTTATCGGTGATGCCGAAGCCGCCGGCGGCGTTCTCGCCGTTCACCACTACGAAATCGAGGCCGAGATCGCGGCGAAGGCCGGGCAGATATTTCGCCAGCGCCTCGCGCCCCGGCCGCGCCATCACGTCACCGCAGAGGAGAAACCGCATTACCTCACCACTTCACCTGTCCGTACTCAGCTCGGTGCCGCCGCCCCGGCGAACCGCCCGAACCATAGCACATCCTTGTCGGTGACGAGGGCGTCGAGGGTGGCGTCGCGCGCGCTCACCGGCACCGACTCCACCTCCTGCGCGCTGTAGGCGATGCCGACCGCAATCGCGGCGCGCTGCTGGCGCAGCAGCGTCAGCGTCACGTCGTAGAAGCCGGCGCCATATCCCAACCGCTCGCCCTTGCGGTCGAAAGCCAGCATCGGCACCAGCAGCAGGTCGGGGCTCAGCTGCTCGGCCCAGACCGGCGGCGCGGGGATGTGAAAGGCGTCGGGCTCCAGCGCCGTCTCCGGCAGCCATTCGCGAAAGATCAGCGGCTCGTTGCGCGCGATCACCACCGGCAGCACCAGGCGGAATCCCCGCTCGCGGAGCGCGCTCAGCGCCGGTCTGGGATCGAGCTCGTCGCGGATCGGCAGGAAGCCCGCCACCACCGCTCCAGCCGCCAGGCCGAGGCGCGGCAGCATGTCGATCAGCCTGTCGCGCACGGCGAAGCTCGCGGCGGCGCGCGTCTTCGCCTCGAGCGCGGCGCGGCGCTCGCGCATGACGCGGCGGAGAGCGGCCTTCTGTTCGGTGATCCCGCCCGGCATCAGCGGGCGGGAGAAAGGGGCGGATGGAGCCACCTCGGCCGTCGGCATGACAAACCCTCTAGGCCCGCTTTCGCAGGTGGGCGCCATGTACCAGGACCAAGATCCCGGCAGGGACAGCTCCCAAGAGGTCGATATCGGCCCCGGGGTCTTGTGCGACCTAACGCACCGCGCAGCCCCATCCTAGGAATGAATGTGGGGCGTTTCGAGCCGTTCTGCAATCGTCTCGATCCGCTCCGCCAGCTCGCTGAGGCCCTGGGCCAGAGCATTCGTATCGATTCCGTTACCGGCCCCGTTGCCGGACTTGCGCAGCGAGGCCTGGGTATCGACGAGCTCGTCAGTGATGGTTAGCGCCGCCAGCACGAGCAGGCGCGCCTCGCCGATCTGGCCGAGCTTCTTCACGAATTCCGCCGCCTTGCGGTCGACATACTGGGCGAGCTCCTTGAGCCGCGCCTCCTGCCCCTCGTCGCAGGCGACGGGATAGCTGCGCCCGTTGATGGTGATGTGGATCTCGGGCATCACTCCTCCAGCACCCGGTCGAGCCGGTTTATCGCCCGATCAAGCCGCGACGCCACCGTCTGCGTCGTGCGCGCGAGCGACGCGCACTGCGCTTTCGCATCGGCGAGCGCGCGATCCGCGTCGCGATTGCCGCCTCCGCCGCGGCTCCCGCCGCCCTGACGCTCCATCGCCGCTTCCAGGCGCAGTACCGCCTGCTCGAGCCGGTCCGCCGCTTCCACTACCTTGGTCATGCCGGTCATGGTGTGGATTTTCCCCCCGCGAGTCGTCCACCTTACGCGCCGCTGGAAGCGGCCGTCAATGCGAGGGGATTGTGACGGCGCGCCCTCTCGTTGACCCACTCTGCGTTGACCCCTTGGCGCGGACGTGGTGCCGTCCATCCGCAGGGGAGGATGCAATGACGGTGAACGGACTCACCCGCCGCGGGTTCCTCAATCTCGTCGGACGCGCCGGCGGCGCGACCGCGCTCTACGAGACCATGGGTGCGATGGGGCTGCTGCCGGTGCCCGCCGCCTATGCGGGACCGCCGGAGCTGCGGCGGGGCTCCGGCAAGGGCGTGCGCGTCGCGATCCTCGGCGCCGGCATCGCCGGCATGACCGCGGCGCACGAGCTCGCGCAGGCCGGCTATCGCTGCACCATCCTGGAGGCGCGGCCGCGCGCGGGCGGACGCAACTGGACGCTCCGCCACGGCGACCTCGTCGAGGAGACCGCGAGCCATCAGCGCTGCAGCTTCAGCGCCGGCGATGAGATCTACGTCAATGCCGGTCCGGCGCGCATTCCCCAGCAGCATCAGGGGATCCTCTCCTACTGCCGGAAATTCGGCGTCGCGCTGGAGCCGATGGTGAACGACAACCGCAACGCCTTCTTCCAGAGCGACGGCGCCTTCGGCGGCAAGCCGATCCGCGCGCGGCAGTTCATTACCGAGAGCCGCGGCTATATCGCCGAGCTGCTCGCCAAGGCGATCAACCAGCGCGCCCTCGACGAGGATGTCACCGCGGAGGATCGCGAGCGCGTCCTCGCCATGCTCAGGAGCTTCGGCACCCTCAGCCGCGATTTTCAGTACAAGGGATCGGGGCGCGCCGGCTTCAGCGAATGGCCAGGCGCCGGCGACGCCGAGGGCAAGCTGGTGGCACCGCTCGATCGCCGCGAGCTGCTGCGGCCGCCCTTCGCCTTCTTCCAGCAGAACTGGAGCGAGCTCATCGATTTCGCGCCCACCATGCTGCAGCCCAAGGGCGGCATGGACCAGATCGCCCGCGCCTTCGAGCGCGCGGTGCGTCCGATGGTACGCTTCCGCGCCGAGGTGCGCGAGATCCGGCGCCATGGCGAGGGCGTCCGCATCCATTATCGCGACGGCCGCGACGGGCCGCTCAGGGTGCTGGCGGCGGACTACTGCATCTGCACCATCCCGCTGCCGGTGCTGGCGGCGATCCCGGCGGACTTCTCGCCGGCGTTCCGGCAGGCGATCGCGGCGCCTGCTTACGCGAAAGCGGTGAAGATCGCCTTCCAGGCCAAGCGCCGCTTCTGGGAGGAGGACGACCAGATCTACGGCGGCATCTCCTGGACCGGCGATGACGTGACGCAGATCTGGTATCCCTCCACCGGCTTCCAGGGCAAGAGCGGCGTCCTGCTCGGCGCCTATATCTGGACCAGCGAGATCGGCGAGCGCTTCGGCCGCATGGCGCCGGCGGAGCGCATCGCGGCGGCCCTCAGGAGCGGCGCCAAGCTGCACGCCGCCTATGGCGAGAGCCTCGCGCACGGCATCTCCGTCGCCTGGGAGAAGATCCCCTACAATCTCGGCTCCTGGGTGGAGTGGGAGCGCGAGCAGCGCGCCGACGCCTATCAGACCCTCAACCAGCCCGATGGACCGATCTACCTCGCCGGCGAACATCTGAGCCATGTCACCGCCTGGCAGGAGGGCGCGGTGCTGTCGGCCCATGCGGTGGTCGCCGCCATCGACGCGCGCGTGCGCAGCCGCAAGATCTAGATCCCGCGACGCGAGCTCTTAACCTATTAACCAAAGAGGCGGCGGCGCGGGAAATCATGCCGAGAGCCGCGACTCGAAAGCTCACCCCCCCCGCGCCACTGGGCGGTTGACGCAAGCGCCCCTCCTCGGCAAGGTGCGCCACGCCCGTCCACCACCCCTTCGGACATGACCGCAGCCGAAACGCCCCGCGCCACCGCGCCGGCTCTCCCCGAGCCCAAGAGTCGCGAGCTGCGCGACATGGCGGATGCCATCCGCGCCCTTGCCATGGATGCGGTGGAGCGCGCCAAGAGCGGCCACCCCGGCATGCCCATGGGCATGGCGGACGTGGCGACAGTGCTCTTCAGCAAGTTCCTGAAATTCGATCCCCGCGATCCGCACTGGCCCGACCGCGACCGCTTCGTGCTCTCCGCCGGCCACGGTTCGATGCTGCTCTACTCTCTCCTCCATCTCACCGGCTATGCCGACATGACGATGGACGAGATCAAGCGATTCCGGCAGCTCGGCAGCCGCACCGCCGGCCATCCCGAGTACGGCCACGCCACCGGCATCGAGACCACCACCGGCCCCTTGGGCCAGGGCCTCGCCAATGCCGTCGGCATGGCGCTCGCCGAGCGCATCATGAACGCGAAATTCGGCGACGCTCTCGTCGATCATCATACCTACGTCTTCGCCGGCGACGGCTGCCTGATGGAGGGCATCAGCCATGAGGCGATCTCGCTCGCGGGTCATCTCAATCTCCACAAGCTGATCGTCCTCTTCGACGACAACTCGATCTCGATCGACGGCTCGACCAATCTCTCGGTCTCCGACGATCAGCTGCAGCGCTTCGAGGCGGCGGGCTGGGACGCGGTGCGCGTCGACGGCCACGACACCGATGCGGTCGCTGCCGCCCTGACGCGTGCTCGCCAGAACAAGCGCCCGTCGCTGATCGCCTGCCGCACCACCATCGCTTTCGGCGCCCCCACCAAGGCGGGCACCGCCGCCGCGCACGGCTCGGCGCTCGGCGCCGCCGAGATCGCCGGCGCGCGCGAGCGCCTCAACTGGCCCTATCCGCCCTTCGAGATTCCGGACGCCATCGCCGCCGCCTGGCGAAAGGTCGGCGAGCGCGGCGGCAAGGACAGGAGCGCCTGGAGCGCGCGCCTTGCGGCGGCTCCGGCGGAGGCGCGGCAGGAATTCGAGCGCCGGGTTTCCGGCGAGCTGCCCAAGGGCTGGCGCGAGGCGGTGCGTGGGATCGCGCAGAAGTTCGCCACCGAGGCGCCGAAGCTCGCGACCCGCCAGGCCTCTGGCATGGTGCTGGACGCGCTGGCGCCTCTCATGTCCGAGCTCATCGGCGGCTCCGCCGACCTCACGCCCTCCAACAACACCAGGGCGAAGAGCCAGAAGGTGCTCGACGCCTCGAACTACGGCGGCAGCTACGTGCACTACGGGGTGCGCGAGCACGGCATGGCGGCGGCGATGAACGGCTTGGCGCTCCATGGCGGCATCCTGCCCTATGGCGGCACCTTCCTGATCTTCAGCGACTATTGCCGGCCGGCGATCCGCCTCTCGGCGCTGATGGGCGTGCGCGTCCTCTATGTGCTGACCCATGATTCGATCGGCCTCGGCGAGGACGGGCCCACCCATCAACCGGTGGACCAGCTGGCGAGCCTGCGCGCCATCCCGCATCTGCGCGTCTACCGCCCGGCCGATCCCGTGGAGACCGCGGAGTGCTGGGAGCTGGCGCTGGAGGCGCGCGGCGTTCCCGCCGCGATCGCGCTCACCCGCCAGACCGTGCCGGCGCTGCGCCGGGACGCCGGCGAGAACCGCTCGGCGCGCGGCGCCTATGTGCTGGCGGAGGCGGAAGGTGCCCGGCGCGTGACGCTGCTCGCCACCGGCTCCGAGGTCGGCCTCGCGATGGCGGCGCGCGATCTCCTGAAGCAGCAAGGCATTGCGGCGGCAGTGGTTTCGATGCCGTGCTGGGAGCTCTTCGATGCCCAGGACGCCGCCTACCGGCGGACCGTGCTGGGGAGCGCGCCCCGCGTCGCCGTCGAGGCAGCCTCGCCTTTCGGCTGGGAGCGCTATGTTGGTAGCGAGGGCGCGGTGATCGGCATGACCGGCTTCGGCGCCTCGGCGCCGGCGGAGGATCTCTTCCGCCACTTCGGCATCACCGCGGAGAAGGTGGTCGAGGCAGCGCTGGCGCGGGTCTGAGCCCCAGCTCAATCGGACGACGATCAATTGGAGGAAGCGATGGCTGTACGGGTTGCGATCAACGGATTCGGCCGCATCGGCCGGCTGGTGCTGCGGGCGCTGCACGAGGCGCGGCGCGACGACATCGTCCCGGTGGCGATCAACGATCTGGGCCCGGTGGCGACCAACGCGCATCTGCTGAAACACGATAGCGTGCACGGGCCATTCCACGGCGAGATCAAGACCGGCGAGGACTGGATGGATATCGGCAGCGGCCCGATGCGGGTCACCGCCGAGCGCGACCCGGCGAAGCTGCCCTGGAAGGAGCTCAAGGTCGACGTCGCCCTCGAATGCACGGGCATCTTCACCAAGCGCGACGCGGCGGCGAAGCATCTGGAGGCCGGCGCCAAGCGCGTCCTCGTCTCCGCCCCTGCCGACGGCGCCGACATCACCATGGTGATGGGCGTCAACAGCGAGCAGGTGAAGGCCGACCACAAGGTGCTCTCGAACGGCTCCTGCACCACCAATTGCCTGGCGCCGGTGGCCTATGTCTTGAGCGAGGGCGTCGGCATCGAGCATGGCTTCATGACGACGATCCACTCCTATACCGGCGACCAGCCGACGGTGGACACGCTGCACAAGGACCTCCGCCGCGCCCGCGCCGCCGCGCTCTCGATGATCCCGACCTCGACCGGCGCCGCCAAGGCGATGGGCCTGGTGCTGCCGGCGCTCAAGGGCAAGCTCGACGGCACCTCGATCCGAGTGCCGACGGCGAACGTCTCCTGCATCGACCTCACGTTCACCGCCGGCCGCGATACCTCGGCGGAGGAGATCAACGAGTTGATGGTGAACGCGTCGAAGTCGAACCGGTTGCGCGGCGTCCTCGCCGTCAACAACGAGCCGCTGGTCTCCACCGACTTCAATCACAACCCCGCGAGCTCGACCTTCGATCTCACGCAGACGGTGGTGCTCGGCAAGCGCTTCTGCCGCATCCTGTCCTGGTATGACAACGAATGGGGCTTCTCGAACCGCATGGTCGAGGCCGCCGCCCTCGTCGGCAAGCTCGGTTGAGCGGCAAGCGGATCGTCATCCATTCGCTGGCCGATGCCCTGGCCGCGCTCGCCGCGGCCGGACAGCTGAGGACGCCGGTCATCCTGGAGAGCGCAGCGGGCGCCGGCGGCTTCGCCGGCCCTGCCTGGTTCAAGGCGGTGGTGGATCAGGCGCGGGCGGCGTTTCCCGGGGTCGAGGCGAGCGCCATGCTCGATTGCGCCGACGAGGCCGGCACGGTGCTGGCGGCGCTGCAGCAGGGGCTTACCACCCTGCGCTTCACCGGCAAGCCGACGACGCTGAGGCGCCTCAAGGACATCGCCCGGCAGGCAGGCGCCACGATCGAGACGGGCCGGCGGAAACCGGCGCTCGATCTCCTCGATAACGGCGATCCGGCCGCCGCGCTGCGCGCATATCTCGGCGCCACGGGTCCGAAAAATGTTGGTTCGACTGCCCGTCGCCGTTCGTTAAATTAACCACGGCCGAGTTTGCCGGCGCCGTTCTGGCGCTTTGCCGCTCGTGGCCGTCTCTGTAATATCGCCGCCCAATCGGTCTCGGCTCAGGAGCAAGGCCCATGGAAATCACGAAGACGGTTAAGCACATCCTCGACTGTTACGAGGGTGAGACGCCCGGCACCAAGGCGAACATCGCGCGCATCCTCTCGCATGGCCGCCTCGGCGGCACCGGCAAGGTGGTGATCCTGCCGGTGGACCAGGGCTTCGAGCACGGCCCCGCGCGGAGCTTTGCCGCCAACCCGCCGGCTTACGATCCGCACTATCACTATCAGCTCGCGATCGATGCCGGGCTCAACGCCTATGCGGCGCCGCTGGGCTTCCTGGAGTCAGGCGCCGACACCTTCGCCGGCGCCATCCCCACCATCCTCAAGGTGAACAGCGCCAACAGCCTGGCGCGTGCCAAGGAGAACCCCACCCAGGCGATCACCGCCAGCGTCAAGGACGCCCTCCATCTTGGCTGCGCCGCGATCGGCTTCACCATCTATCCGGGCTCCGACCGCGCCTACGAGATGATGAGCGAGATCGCCGAGATGACCCGCGAGGCGAAGTCCTACGGGCTTGCCTCGGTGATCTGGTCCTATCCGCGCGGCGGCACCCTCTCCAAGGCCGGCGAGACCGCGGTCGACATCTGCGCCTATGCGGCGCATATGGCGGCGCTGCTCGGCGCCCACATCATCAAGGTGAAGCCGCCCACCGAGCATCTCGAGCTCGAGGCGGCGAAGAAGGTCTACGAGGCGCAGAAGATCGACATCTCGACGCTGGCGGCGCGCGTCCGCCACGTGGTGCAGTCGTGCTTTGCCGGCAAGCGCATCGTCGTCTTCTCCGGCGGTGAGTCGAAGGACATCGACGGCATCTACAACGACGTCCGCGGGCTGCGCGACGGCGGCGCCAACGGCTCGATCATCGGCCGCAACACCTTCCAGCGGCCGCGCGCCGAAGCCCTCAAGATGCTGGACACCATCATCCAGATCTATCAGGGCAAGGCGTGAGCGACGCGCGCGAGCGCTGCCGGCTTTATCTCGTAACGCCGGCAGTGCTCGACCCTGCCAAGTTTCGTGATCCGCTGGCGCAGGCGCTCGACGCCGGCGATGTCGCCTGCGTGCAGCTTCGCCTCAAAGACGTCAGCGATGATGCGATCCGCCGCGCC
>DATKPX010000502.1:0-12261 GCA_035523855.1 Allostellaceae bacterium | reverse complement strand
CGGCGTGATGGGGCCCGCCACGCATCCCGTCGATACCGGCCCGATCCTGCAGAAGCGGCTCCGCGTCATGGGCTTCACGCTCCGACCGCAGACCCTCGCGGAGAAGCGCGGCATCGTCGCCCGCTTCGCCGAGCGCTGGATGCCGCTGCTCGCCGCCGGCAAGCTGCGGCCGGTGATCCACCGCGTCCTGCCCTTCGCGGAGGTGCGCGAGGCGCACCGCCTGATGGAGGCAAACGAAAATGTCGGCAAGCTGGTACTCTCGGTTCCCTAGCGCGAAGCCGCCGCAACCATCGCTCTCCTCCGGCGTTCTATCGCCATCACAGTCACGCATGAGGTCGGTCATGAAAGACCTGAGTTCGGCGACGGCCGGCGCGGCATCGGCCCTGGGCGACGCCAAGGAAGCGGCCGGAGACGCCGTCAAAGTCGTCAAGGACGCGGCGGATCGGACGCGAGAGCGCGCGACGGAGCTGGGCGGGCAGGCCTATGCCCGCGGCAAGGACGTCGCGCTCCGCCTCGGCGAAGAGCCGGTCACCACGGCGCTGATCGCCGGCGGGATCGGGATCGCGATCGGCTATCTGCTCGCGCGGCGCTAGTCGGACAGCATGAGACGTCGACGACGGCGGCCGTCGCCGCTGCCGTTGATGGCGGCCGAGCTGGCGCTCAGCTCATGGGAGACGGCGGCGCGCCGCCTCCTGATGATGGCGTCTGGAACCTGCTCGGCCGCCGAACTCGCTCGCATGGCGAGCGAGAAGGCATGGGCCGGCTACCGCTCGGCCATGTCCTTGACGAGCCAGCGGAGCCAGCAAGCTGCGGCGGCCGCGCTCGCACCCTGGCATCGGAAAGCGATCGCCAACGCCAAACGGCTTCGGAAAAGGCGCTAGCCTAGGGCGCCGCCACGGGAACGCCGATCACCGCCAGCGTGTCGCCGACCTGGACCAGACCGGGAAAATGCCGGCCGGCGAGGATGCCGTCGCGCGCCGCGCGGTAGTCGGCGATGGCGCCGCCGGTGCGCTCGACCTCATGCACGCGGGCGACGAGATCGCCCCGCCGCACCGTCGCGCCGAGATCGACGACGAATTCGATCAGCCCGCCATGCAGCGAGGTCAGATAGCAGTCGCCATCGGGCATATCGAGATAGGTGGACGCGCCGCGCTTCGGCGCGCCCTTCAGGATGCCGGCGTGGATGAGAAGGTTGCGGACGCCGCGCCTGGCGATGGCGATGGTCGCGGCGCGCGCCGAGCCGCCGCCACCCAACTCGGTGGTGACGAAGGTCTTCCCCATCTCCTCCGCCGCCGTGTCGTAGGTGCCGACCGCATCGAGCTCGCGCAGCATCATCGAGTAGGGCGCGTTGAAGGCCGTCATGGCCTCGATGCAGCGCTTCTCCTGCGCCGCGTCCGGCAGCCGGTGCGCCGCCGCGAAGGGCAGGAATTCCAGCGTCCGGCCGCCGGAGTGAATGTCGAGCACGACATCGGCGAGCGGCAGCAAGTGACGCTGGATGTAGTCGGCGATCTTCTGAGTGACGGTGCCGTCGGGGCGGCCGGGAAACAGCCGGTTCAGATTTCCCTGGTCGATGGGAGAGGTCCGCCGGCCGGCGCGGAAGGCCGGATAGTTCATCGCCGGCAAGATGATGACGCGGCCGCTGACCGCTTCGGCCTCGAGGCTTCGCGCGAGCTCGAAGAGCGCCACCGGCCCCTCGTATTCGTCGCCGTGATTGGCGCCGGTCAGCAGCGCCGTCGGCCCGGTGCCGCGCTTCACCACCGCGATCGGCGTCATGACGGCGCCCCAGGCGCTGTCGTCGCGGCTGTAGGGCAGCTTCAGATGACCGTGCTGCACGCCGTCGCGCTCGAAATCCACCGAGGCATTGACCGGCGACGGTCGCAAATCCTGCTCGCTCATACTGACTGTCCCTTGGCTGCGGGCGGCTCCGGATAGCCACGCATCCGGTTGAAGCTCATGGAGATGTGGCTGCGCCGGATATGTCCCACCGCCTCGAGATCGCCGAGCTCGAGCGCCGCCAGGATATCCGCCATCTCGCGACGGAACACCGCGACCTCGTCGCGCAGGTTGAGCCGCGGCACCGATTTCAGCCAGACACGATGGGTCAGATAGTAGAGCCGCTCGGAGATCTCCCGCAGCGGCCGGTTGCCGGTCATCAGGAAAAGCTCCTGGGCGAAATCCATGTTGAGACGGCCGAAGTCGCGCGGGCTCGGCCGATCGCCGAGCGCGTCCGAGCGCGCGAGCAACGCGCGCACCCGCGCGATGTCCTCCGGCGAGCGCGGCAGCGGCTCGAGCTGGCCGATCAGCTCGGCGAGCGCCATTCGGAGCTTGTAGACCTGGGTCAGCGCCTCGATGTCGACGTCGGTCACGAAAGTGCCGACGCCGTGCCGGCTCTGCAGCAGTCCCTCCGCCTCCAGGCGCGATAGCACGCGGCGGATCGGCGTCCGGCTCACGCCGAACTCCTGCGCCAGCTCCTCTTCGGCGAGGCGCGCGCCGGGCTCGTAGTCGAGCAGGCACACGCGGTCGCGGATGGTCTTGTAGATGCGGTCGAAGCGCTCGCGGGAGAGGCTCTTCGGCGGCTCGGCACCCTGCGTCTCGACAGCGGTCATGTGGCGTCCAATACCGCGCGCAGGAACTGGCGCGTGCGCTCGCTGCGCGGCTCGGTGAAGATCTGGTCGGGCGGCCCCTCCTCCTCGATCTTACCACGATAGAAGAAGGCGACGCGGTCGGCGAATTCGCGCGCGAACCCCATCTGATGCGTCACCATCAGCATGGTGAGATGGTGCTCGGCGCCGAGCTTGCGGATCACGTTCAGCACCTCGCCAACCAGCTCCGGATCGAGCGCCGAGGTCACCTCGTCGAACAACATCACCTTGGGCCGCATGGCGAGCGCGCGGGCGATGGCCACGCGCTGCTGCTGGCCGCCGGAGAGCTGGCTCGGATGGTGGCCGAGCTTGTCGGCGAGACCGACCATGGTCAGCAGCTCCACCGCGCGCTGCTCCGCCTCGACCTTCGAGAGGCCGAGCACCGCCAGCGGCGCCTCCATGCAGTTCCGGAGCGCGGTCATGTGCGGGAAGAGATTGAAATGCTGGAACACCATGCCGATCTTGCCGCGCACCCGCCGCAGATGGCGAGCGTCAGCATGCACCAGCTGGCCGTTCCGCTGGACATGCGTCAAGGGCTCGCCGTCGACCCAGATCACGCCGCCGTCGATGCGCTCCAGCGTCATCAGCATGCGCAGCACCGTCGTCTTGCCCGAGCCCGACGGGCCGATCAGTGCCACCTTCTCGCCGGCGGCGATGGCGAGGTCGAGCCCGTCGATGACCGTCAGCCGCCCGTAGCGCTTGGTGACGCCCTCGTATCGGACCATGGGCTCGCCGGCCTGCGTCACGGCAGCCGCCAGCGGAAGAGCCGCTCGACCCGGCGAATGATCGCCGCCGAGATCAGGCTCATCACCAGGAACAGGATGCCCACCAGGGTGATGGGCTCGGTGTAGCGGAAGGTCTCGGAGCCCATGATCTTGGCGGTCTGCATCAGCTCCAAGACGGCGATCGCGGAGAGCAGCGGCGTCTCCTTGAAGAGCGCGACCAGATAGTTGCCAAGCGCCGGCACGACCGGCGGTATCGCCTGCGGCAGGATGATATCCCGGAGGGTGGTGACGAAGCCTAGGTTGAGGGCAGTCGACGCCTCCCACTGCCCGCGCGGGATGCTCTCGATGCCGGCGCGATAGACCTCCGAGCAATATGTGGCGTAGTGGACGCCGAGGGCGAGGACGCCGGCGGTGAAGGCATCGAGGGTGATGCCGGCCTTCGGCAGCACGAAATAAAGAAAGAAGATCTGAATCAGCAGCGGCGTCGAGCGCACCACCTCGACGAAGACCGAGGCCGGACCGGCGGTGAGCGGCCCCAGCATCCGCAGGATCGCCAGCGCCAGCCCCAGCACCGCCGCGATGACGAAGCCCAGCAAGGTCGCCTCGATGGTGATGACCGCCGCCTGCAGCAGCTGCGGCAGGATTTCCCAGGCGTAGCTCCAGTCCCAGAGCATCAGGGCGCGCGTCCCCGCGCGAGACCCCGGCCGGCCGCGCCCTCGAGCGCCCGCATGCCGAGGGTGAGGATGAGCGACATCGCGAGGTAGATCAGCAGCACCAGGGTGAAGATGTCGACGGTCTTGAGCGTCGTCTGGTTCATCTCCTGCGCCTTGAAGGCGAGGTCGGTGATGGTGATGAGCGACACCAGCGCCGTCGCCTTCAGAAGCTCGATGAAGAGGTTGCCCCAGGGCGGGATCATCGGCAGCACCGCCTGCGGCAGGATGATCCGCCGCAGCATCTGCAGCCGCGTCATGTTGAGCGCCGTCCCGGCCTCCCACTGGCCGCGCGGCACCGACTGGATGGCGCCGCGCACCACCTCGGCGCCATAGGCGCCCACGTTGAGGCCGAGGGTCAGCACCGCGACGGTGAAGGGCTCCAGCGAGATGCCGAAATCCGGCAGCACGAAGAACACCCAGAACAGCTGCACCAGCGCCGAGGTGCCGCGGAACACCTCAACATAGGTGCGCGCGAGCCAGCGCAGCGGCAGCGGCCCGTAGAGCCGCAGGAGCGCCGCCGTCACGCCGCAGACGACGGCGAAGACCGAGCCCAGCACGGCGATCCGCGCCGTCATCCAGGCGCCTTCGAGCAGGCCGGGGACGAAGACACGGAACGGCTCCAGCCGCGACAGCAGGGCGAGGGCGGCGAGGCTCGCCAGCAGCAGGATGGCGATCGAGCGGGTTCCCATGTCGGATCATCGCCGCCGCCGCTCCCGGCGCCAAGATGCCGGAGCGCGGCGGCCGGCGCGCGCGGGCTACTTGCCGGAGCAGAGCTGCTCGGTGCTGCGGGTCGGCAGGAAGCCCTTGCCGAAACCGAAGGGCGTCACCAGCGCCAGATGCTCCGGCGAGCCGATGAAGGCCTTGAGCTCCTTGTTGAAGGCTTCGACGAAATCCTTGTCCTCCTTGCGGAAGCCGAAGGCGCCGTGCCCCGTCACCGACTTGCCGTTGACCTCGCCGAAGGGCGGCGTCGATTCGACCCCGGTGCCCTTCTTCGCCATCTCGCCGATCGAGAGCGCGGTCAGGGCGGCGCCGTCGGCGCGGCCGGCCTCCACCGCCGCCAGCAGGCTCGACTGGTCCGGCAGGATCTCGAGCTGCGCCTGCTGCACGCCGACTTCCTTGGCGTAGCCGCCCTCCACCGCGCCCGCCATCACCGCCAGCTTCAGGTCCTTGTTCTGCGCGAAGCTGCCGAGGTCGTGGATCGATTTCGGATTGCCCTGCTTCACCAGGATCGCCTCGCCGATGCCGTAGCTCGGCTCCGAGAAGGCGATCTCCTTGCAGCGCTGCGGATTGACGAACATGCCGGCGGCGATGATGTCGAAGCGGTGCGCCTTGAGGCCGGGGATCAGCGAGCCGAACTCGGTGAGAACGCCGTCGATCTCCTTGATGCCCATCTTCTTGAGGACGGCGCGCGCCACCTCGGGCGCCTCGCCGGTGAGCTTGCCGTCCGGCGTCGCATAGGCGAAGGGCGCCTCGTTGGCGAAGCCGACGCGGACGTAGCCGTTCTTCTTCGCCGTCGCCAGCGTGTCGTCGGCCTGCGCGGCGGCGACTGTCGCCGCGCACAGCACCAGCGCCGCTGCCAATGTCCGCGTGACCATGGTTGCCGATATTTTTCCCATCTGAGCCTGCCCTCCTCTGTTGGCGCGGGGCGCCGGTCCCGGCGCTTCTCCGCAGGTCCAGACTGCCAGGGCAGTCGGGAAAACACAACGTAGATGTATACATCTTATCTGGACGCCCTGCCCGTTTTCTGGACATACTGCCGCCAATTGGCATCCTGACCGATAGGTTGTGTACATGGAGGGAGCGCCGACCCTCGCGGGCGTATTCGAGGCGCGCCGGCGGATCGCCGGCCTGGCGCTGGCGACGCCGCTCCTCCCCGCCGAAAGCCTGACCCGCCGCGCCGATGCCGAAGTGCTGCTGAAGCTGGAGACGGTGCAGCCCACCGGCAGCTTCAAGATCCGCGGCGCCGCCAACGCCCTCCTGTCGCTGGGCGACGACGAGCGCCGCCGCGGCGTCGTCACCGCGTCGACCGGCAATCACGGCCGCGCCGTGGCATATGCGGCGCGCGCCCTCGGCATTCCCGCCACCGTCTGCCTCTCGAGCCTGGTGCCGGAGCCGAAGGCGCAGGCGATCGCCGAGCTCGGCGCCGCTGTCCGCCGCGTCGGCCGCTCCCAGGACGAGGCGATGGCGGAGGCCGCCCGCGTCGTCGCCGCCGAAGGCCTCGTCGAGGTGCCGCCCTTCGACGATGTCAGCGTCATCGAAGGCCAGGGCACCATCGGCCTCGAACTCCTGGAGGCGCGCCCCGATCTCCGGGCGATCCTGGTGCCGCTCTCCGGCGGCGGGCTTGCCGGCGGCATCGCGCTCGCCGCCAAGTCGATCAAGCCCGCGCTCCGCGTCATCGGCATCTCCATGGAGGCAGGCGCCGCCATGCAGGCGAGCCTCGCCGCCGGCCGGCCCGTCGAGGTGACCGAGGCGCCGACGCTGGCGGATTCCCTCGGCGGCGGCATCGGCCTTGCCAACCGCTGGACCTTCGCGCTCTGCCGCCGCCTCCTCGACGACGTCATCCTGGTCAGCGAGAGCGAGATCGCCCGCGGCATGGCGTATTTCCTTTTCGAGGAGCGCCTGGTCGCGGAAGGCGCCGGCGCCGTCACCGCCGCCGCGATCCTCGCCCGCAAGCTCGCCCTCGACGGTCCCGCCGCGCTCATCGTCTCCGGCCGCAACGTAGAGCCCGAGCGCATTGCCGCCATCGCCGCCACATCCTTCACCTGATGAGGAGCCGATCCCATGTCTGATGCGAAAACGGCCGATCCCAAACCGGCATCCGGCCTCTCCGCCGAGCAGGTTGCCGCCTATGAGCGCGACGGCTTCCTGTTCCCGCTCCGCCTCTTCACCGAGGCCGAGGCCACCGCCTGGGCCGAGGAGGTGAGCCGGCTGCCGACGCCTGCCCTCGAGCGCCATCCGGCGCCCTGGGTGCAGAAATCCTATCTGCTGCTGCCGAGCCTCGACGCCCTCGTCCGCGATCCGCGCCTCACCGGCACGGTCGCCGGCATCCTCGGCCCGGATCTGCTCGCTCTGTCGGCCGATCTCTTCATCAAGCCGCCCGGCAGCGAGAAGCGCATCACCTGGCACCAGGACGTCAACTACTGGGGCCTCGAGCCGCTGAAGGTGCTGACCGCCTGGGTCGCCTTCACGCATGCCACGGCGGAGAACGGCTGCATGCGCTATGCCGCCGGCGCTCATCGCGAGCGGCTGCGCCACCTCGAGAACAAGTCCGACGACAACATGCTGACCAAGGGCCAGGAGATCGCGGTGGCGGTCGACGAGGCCCGCGCCAGCCTGGTGGCGCTGCGCCCCGGCGAAGTCGCCTTCCACGACGGCCTGGCGCCGCACGCCTCCGGCCCCAACCGCACCGATCGGACGCGCGTCGGCTTCGCGATCCGCTACGTCGCGACAGCCGTCCGCCAGACCAGCGGCCCGGCGATCTCTGCCCGCCTCGCCCGCGGCCGCGACGCCTATGGTCATTTCACGCTGGAGACCGGCCCCGACGCCGCCCTCTCGCCGGCGGCCCTCGCCGCCCACCTCGCCGCCCTCCAGCCGCACGCGGTGCACGGCTACTCAACGGTTTGAGGCGGCAACCCGCACAAATCCCCTCTCCGCCGCGATAGCCGGCGAGAGGGTGAACGCCGCGGAGCGGCGGGCCGGGTAAGGTGGTCGCTGCCGAGTACTCGGCGGCCGCACACCTCACCCTCCCGCCGCGCTCGCGGCCGGCTCCTCCCTCTCCCCCCTTCGCGCGGAGAGCGGCGTCTCTCCATCTCGATACTCGGGAACCGAAGCGCCGTCGCGCGGCTTAGGCGTCAGCGGCGATTTCCGCAATCGGCGGCGACAGGCCGCAATCCCGCCGATGGGGCTGCGCGAAGCGGCGCGTAAGTTGGCGGAGCAGGCGACGCGAGAGGGGCCGGAATGCGATCCGCGGCGGAGCGGCCGTCATATAAGTGTAAGTGGAGCGGCGTGCGAAGGGCGCGACGTCCGCTCGTCGCGGTGGCGCTGCTGCTCACCGGCTGCCAACCCGCCATTCTCCATCCGCGGGGGATCATCGGGCTCGCCGATCGGGACATTCTCGTCGATTCCCTGGCGATCATGCTGGCGATCGGCATCCCGACGATCCTCGCTACCTTCGCTTTCGCCTGGTGGTTTCGCGCCTCCAACAGCCGGGCGCGCTACCTGCCGGACTGGGAGTATTCCGGCCGCATCGAGCTCATCGTCTGGGGCATCCCGCTGCTGGTGATCCTGCTGCTGGGCGGCGTCGCCTGGATCGGCTCGCATCAGCTCGATCCCGCCAAGCCGATCGCCTCGAAGACGCCGCCGATCGACATCCAGGTGGTGTCCCTCGACTGGAAGTGGCTCTTCATCTATCCCGACCAGCGCATCGCCAGCGTCAACGAGCTGGTGGTGCCGGCGGGCGCGCCGCTGCGCTTCGCGCTCACCTCGGCCAGCGTGATGAACGTGTTCTTCGTGCCGCAGCTCGGCAGCATGATCTACACGATGAACGGCATGGCGACGCGGCTCAACCTGCTCGCCGATACGCCCGGCACCTTCCACGGCCAGTCCAGCCATTTCAGCGGCGACGGCTTCTCCGACATGCATTTCCAGGTGCGGGCGTTGCCGCCGGATCAGTTCCAGGCCTGGGTCGAGCAGGCGCGCGGCACCGGCCCGACGCTCGATCGCGAGAGCTACGCCAGCCTCGCCCAGCAGAGCAAGAACGTCGCCCCCTTCACCTACCGCGCCGCCGATCCCGCGCTCTTTCAGGAGATCGTGATGCAGCACCTGCCGCCCGGTCCCGGCCCGGAGATCGGCCGGCCCGCGCCCGACGTCTCGCCGCGAAGCAAGAGCTGATCACCATGTTCGGCAAGCTCACCTGGGACGCCATTCCCTTCGACCAGCCGATCCCGCTCTTCGCCGGGGCGGTGGTCGTCCTCGTCATCATCGGCGTCCTCGTCTGGATCGCGCTCAAGGGGTGGATGCCCTATCTCTGGCGCGAGTGGATCACCAGCGTCGATCACAAGCGGATCGGCATCATGTACACGGTGCTGGCGATGGTGATGCTGCTGCGCGGATTCTCCGACGCCATCATGATGCGCGCGCAGCAGGCGGTCGCCTTCCGCTCCGACGGCTATCTGCCGCCCGAGCACTACAACCAGATCTTCTCGGCGCACGGCACGCTGATGATCTTCTTCGTCGCCATGCCCTTCGTGATCGGCCTGATGAACTTCGTGGTGCCGCTGCAGCTCGGCGTGCGCGACGTCGCCTTCCCGACGCTCAATTCGGTCGGGTTCTGGTTCACCGCGACGGGCGCGCTGCTGGTGAACATCTCCCTCGTCGTCGGCGAGTTCGCGCGCACCGGCTGGCTGCCCTACCCGCCGCTCTCCGAGCTCGCCTATTCGCCGGGCGTCGGCGTCGACTATTACCTCTGGTCGCTGGAGATCTCCGGCGTCGGCACGCTGCTCGCCGGCGTCAACCTCGTCACCACCGTGCTCAAGATGCACGCGCCCGGCATGACCTACATGCGGATGCCGATGTTCTGCTGGACGACGCTCGCTTCCAACCTGCTGATCGTCGCCGCCTTCCCGATCCTGACCGCGACGCTGGCGATGCTGCTGCTCGACCGCTACCTCGGCTTCCACTTCTTCACCAACGAGGCCGGCGGCAACGTGATGATGTTCATGAACCTGATCTGGGCCTGGGGCCATCCCGAGGTCTACATCCTGATCCTGCCGGCCTTCGGCATCTTCTCCGAGGTGGTCTCCACCTTCTCGCACAAGCCGCTCTTCGGTTACCGCTCGATGGTCGCCGCCACCATGGCGATCTGCGTGATCTCCTTCACGGTGTGGCTGCACCACTTCTTCACCATGGGCGCCGGCGCCGACGTCAACGCCATCTTCGGCATCGCCTCGATGATCATCGCCGTGCCCACCGGCGTGAAGATCTTCAACTGGCTTTTCACCATGTATGGCGGGCGCGTCACCTTCACCGCGCCGATGCTGTGGTCGGTGGGATTCATGGTGACCTTCGTGATCGGCGGCATCACCGGCGTGCTGCTGGCGGAGCCGCCGGCGGATTTCGTCCTGCACAACAGCCTGTTCCTGGTGGCGCATTTCCACAACGTGATCATCGGCGGCGTGCTGTTCGGCGCCTTCGCCGGCTACAACTACTGGTTCCCAAAAGCCTTCGGCTTCCGCCTGCATGACGGGCTCGGCAAGGCGGCCTTCTGGTGCTGGCTCGTCGGGTTCTACGTCGCCTTCGTGCCGCTCTATGTCGTCGGCCTCGACGGCATGACGCGGCGGATGCAGCACTACGACGTCGCGGCCTGGCGGCCCTGGATGCTGGTGGCGGCGGTCGGTGCCCTCATCATTCTCGCCGGCATCGTCGTGCAGGTGTTCCAGCTCGCCCTCAGCATCCGCGACCGCGCGGCGCTCCGCGACGAGACCGGCGATCCCTGGGACGGCCGCTCGCTCGAATGGTCGACCCCCTCGCCGCCGCCCGCCTTCAACTTCGCGGTGCTGCCGCAGGTGGACGGCCCCGACGCCTATTGGCGGATGAAGCAGCAGGCGCGCCAGCAGGCGAAGCCCGACGCGGAGCCGCGCTACGAGGAGATCGAGATGCCGCGCAACAGCCCGACCGGCTTCATCTGCGCCTTCTTCGCGACGTTCATGGGCTTCGCCCTGATCTGGCACATCTGGTGGCTGGTGGCGCTCGCGGCCGCCGGCGCCTACGCCACCTTCGTCGTCTTCGCCTGGCGTGACCGCGCCGAGTATCTCATCCCCGCCGAGGTAGCGGCGGCCATCGATCGCGCGAACCGGCGCGTGCGCGGCGCCCTCCTCGGCGGGACCCGGACGGCGCCATGACCGGGATCGACGCTCTCGCCGGCCGCGGCTGGGATCCGAGCCACCCGCCGCTCGTCGCCGAGCACGCCGCCGGCGCGCTGGCGACGAAGCGCATCATCGTCGGCTACGGGTTCTGGATCTTCCTCCTCAGCGACATCGTGATGTTCTCGGCCTTCTTCGCGGCCTATGCGGTGCTGAGGGACGCCACCGCCGGCGGGCCGCGCGGCGCCGATCTCTTCGACACCGGCAATGTCGCGATCGAGACCGCCTGCCTGCTGCTCTCGAGCTTCACCTGCGGCATCGCGATGGTCGCCGCGCAGGGGCGCCGCGCGCTCTGGTTCTACGTTGCGATGGCGGTGACCTTCCTCTTCGGCATCGGCTTCATCGACCTCGAGGTGCGCGAGTTCATGTCGCTCACCGCGCAAGGCGCCGGACCGACGCGGAGCGCCTTCCTCTCCGCCTTCTTCACCCTGGTCGGCTGCCATGGCATGCACGTGACGGCGGGGCTGCTCTGGCTCTTGACGATGATGGCGCAGGTCTTCGCCAAGGGCTTTCGCCCCGACATCCTCCGCCGCCTCCTCTGCTTCAGCCTGTTCTGGCACGCCCTCGACATCATCTGGGTGGCGATCTTCTCGGTGGTCTATCTCATGGGAGTCGCGGCATGACCCATTCCGAGCCCGGCAGGGATCGCGGCGAGCTGAGCCTGGCGCCCGGCGACGAGCATCCCGGCGGCGACGTCTTCAGCGAGGGCATCTGGAGCTACGTGATCGGCCTCGGCCTCGCGACGCTCCTCACCCTCGTCTCCTTCTTCATCGCGCGCACGACGCTGGTCTGGCAGCCCAGCATCCCGGTGGCGCTCACCGTGCTGGCGGTGGCGCAGATGGGCGTCCACCTCGTCTTCTTCCTGCACATCACCAGCGGACCCGACAACGTCAACAACGTGCTGGCGCTCGCCTTCGGCGTGCTGATCGTCTTCCTGGTGATCGTCGGCTCGCTCTGGATCATGGCGCACATGAATCAGAACATGCTGCCGATGGACCAGATCATGCAGATGCAGCGGTGACCGCCCCGCGCAACCGACGCGCGCGGATCGGATAGTTCCGCCTATCACAGAATTGACACGTCGCCATGATTGACACCTCGGGTGGCGCAAGTCGGAATCGGGCCTCGCGCGCAACGAGAGCGGAGGCGTCGAGGTGCCGAGCAGCCGGAGGAGGCGGAGGACGTCGCGCGAGCGCGCGTTCCGCTCCCTGCCCGTGGCGCGCCGCACGCTGCTTCTGGGTGCCGCCGGCGCTCTGATCTC
>DATKPX010000501.1:0-3511 GCA_035523855.1 Allostellaceae bacterium | reverse complement strand
CGCGGTGCCGAACCGCTACCGCTCGCTGGCGGGCGCCGCCAGGGCGGCGGAGGTCACCGGCGACAAGAACAAGGCGCGCGCCTATTACCAGAAGCTGCTGGCGCTCTGCAGCGCCGCCGACACCGAGCGGCCGGATCTCGTCGCCGCGCGGCGCTACGTCGCGAAGAACTGAGCCGAAGCTACCGGCGCGCCGCTTTCGCGCGCTCGACGCGGTAGACCGCGAGGTTTGAGCCGTCGCGGTCGCCCCAGCCCGCCTTCGCCGCCTCGGCGCAGCAGTCGAGGGCGCGCGCCGCCACCGGCAGCTCGATCCCCATCGATTGCGCCACGCCCAGCATGGTGCGCAGATCCTTGGCGAGCCCGTCGATGTCGAAGCCGACCTCGGGCTTGGCGCCGTCCTTGAGTGCGGCGACGATCCGGGGGCCGCGGTTCTTCACCGCGTTGGTGCCGCCGGAGCTCTCGGTGAAGATCTCCATCATCTTGGCGGGATCGATGCCGGCGTCGCGGCAGAGCGACATCGCCTCGCCGAGCGCCTCCCAATAGACGATGAGCGGCAGGTTGATCGCGAGCTTCATCGACGAGCCCGTGCCGTTGGGGCCGAGGAGATCGACGCGCCGGCAGAGCTGGTCGAGGAGCGGCCGGGCGCGGGCGAAATCCGCCGCGCTGCCGCCGGCCATGCCCAGCAGCTTGCCGTCCCGCGCCGGCCCGACGGTGCCGCCGACGGGGCATTCGAGGAAGCTTGCGCCCTTGGCGCGCACGCGCCCGGCGAGCGCCACGGTGGCGGCGGGGCTGACCGTGCTCATGTCGATCAGCAGCTTGCCGTTGACGGTGCCCGCCAGCAGCCCCCGCGGCCCGTCATAGACCGCCTCGATGGCGGCGGCGTCGGTGAGGATGGTGAGGATGATCTCGGCGGATCCTGCGACGGCGCTCGGGGATGCGGCGAGGGTGGCGCCGCGATCCGTCAGGCGTTTCGCCTTGTCGGCGCTCCGGTTCCAGACCGTCAGCCGGTGGCCCTGATCGAGCAGCCGCTCGCCGATGGCGGCGCCCATGCGGCCGATGCCCAGCAATCCGATATCCATGCCGTCCCCCGGTGGTTATGCCCGCGGGGATCGTGCCCGTTCCGGCCGAATTGCGAAAGTGCTGATCGCGCGCGGGGGCGGCGCATCAGCGCACCGCCCCCGCGCGTGATCGCATGCCCGCGTTACTGGCCGACGTAGACCATCCACATGACGCCGAAGCGGTCCGCCAGCATGCCGAAGCTCGAGGAGAAGAAGGTCTTGCCCAGCGGCATCTGCACCGTTCCGTTGTCGGCGAGCGCGTTGAAGCAGCGCTCGGCCTCCTTGTCGCTCGCCACCGTCAGCGACAGCGCGAAGCCCTGGAAGCTCGGCTTGCCCTCGCAGCGGCCGTCCGACAGCAGCACCGTCGTCTCGCCGATGCGGATCTGCGCGTGCATCACCTTGTTCTCGCTGCCGGCGGGCGGCATGCAGCCGGCATTCGCTTCCGGATTGTCCTTGAAGCGGAGCAGCATCCCCACCTCGGCGCCGACCGAGCGGCGATAGAAGTCGATCGCCTCCTCGCAGCGGCCATCGAGGAAGAGATAGGGTTGAATCTGCATGGCGTTTCCTCCCACTGCCTGGATTGCCGGCGGCGCCGACATTGTGTACACCGTCCACAAGAGATTGACAGCGGAAATGGACAGTGTCCACATAAAAGCATGAGCGGCGCTGTGACATCGCGCCGGCGGGCGCGCGGCACCTACCGCCACGGCGACCTGCGCCGGGCGCTGCTGGCGGCCGGCATCGAGCTGGCGCGCGCCGGCGGGCCCGACGCGGTGGTGCTGCGCGAGGCGACGCGGCGCGCCGGCGTGGTGCCGAACGCCGCCTACCGGCATTTCGCCAGCCGCGACGAGCTGCTCCGCGCGGTGCGCGCCGCCGCGCTCTCGGCGCTGGCGGTGGCGATGGAGACCGAGCTCGCCGGCCGGCGCCGCCGCAGCCGGCGCGCCGAGGAAGTCGCGCGCGACAGCCTCCGGGCGGTCGGCACCGCCTATCTCCGGTTCGCGCAGCGGGAGACCGGCCTCTTCCGCACCGCCTTCTCGGTCGGCGACGATCCGGAGCGGGCGTCCGATCCTGCCATGGCCGGCGGCAGCGGGCTCAATCCGTTCCAGCTGCTGAGCAGCGCGCTCGACAAGATGGCGGCGGCAGGGGTCTTGCCGCCGGCGCGCCGCGCGGGCGCCGAGTACCTCGCCTGGTCGGCGGTGCACGGGTTTGCCATGCTGGTGATCGAGGGACCGTTGCGCGGCTTCACGCCGGCGCAGTTCGAGGCGATCGGCCAGCGCGTGATCGACATGGTGGAGAAGGGGCTCTGAGCGTCAACGGAGACTGCCTCGTCATCGAAACGCTTGCCAGTCAGGGCGGCGATGAGGACGCGGGTCTGGCGACGCTCTGATCCTGAAGCGTCCCCCCAAAGACCGCTGCCTTCAGGTCAGCGCACTACCGGTCAGGTGGTCGGGCGCTCGTCGTCCCACACCTTGTCGGGCATCGGCAGCCCCGCGAAGGTCTCCTTGGTCGGCGGCTGGTCCGGCGCTATCTCGAGCATGTTGAGGACCATCGCGAGCTGGCGCAGATGCTGGCCCGAGTGCCAGGCGGTCCGCTCCAGATAGTGGTGCAGCGTCACGTCGCCGTAGTAGACCTGGGCCTTGCGGGAGAAGTCCGTGCTCCGCCCCGGGCCGTTCCACCAGCGCTGGAACCGCTCCAGCACGTCCCGGCCATAGGCCAGGATCTTGGCCTTCGTGTTCATCTCCGGCGGCGGGACCCGGCCATAGGCGCCCTCCTTGAGCGGAAGGCCCTGCACCTCGTGCTCCAGGAAGGCGTCGCAGATATTGAAGACGTGGTAGCCAAGCTGGGCGTAGCTGCGCGGCCGCCGCGGCAGCAGGACGCCGAGCTTGTCGTCGGGAATCTGGCCGAAGAGCCGCTGCGCCGCGGTCTGGATCTCGATCAGTCGGGCCGCAAGCTCGGCCGCGGGCAGCACCGAAGCGCCGCCCCATGGGATGCGGGCCACGCGGGCCACGTCGCGCAGGACCTGGCCGTTCGCCCACTCGTTGCCACGGCGCACAATGGGCACGGATCGGATGCCCAGCGCCGCGAGCTCGGCGAACCCTTCCTTGTCCTCGAGCACATTGACGGAGACGAAGGGGACGCCGTGCCGGGTCAGGAACTCCTTCATCCTGAGGCAACTGGTGCAGCCGGGCTGCCAATAGGCCCTGACGACGTCGGTTTCGGAGGACGATTGCGCCATGGGCGTGCTCCTCGATTCTTGCGGCCCTCGCCGCAGGATACGCCGCCGCCCGGTGCACGCAAAGGGGCCCCGTCCGCGAGGTAGTGTCCTAATTTGATTTCTTCGCAGGACCAATAGGACAATCGGCGTCCGGATTTGAAAGAAAGGCTCTGCAAATCGAACCATCGCTGTCTTTAAGAAGCCCCGATCGCAATAGCTCTGCGGCGGCAAGCGGTCTCTG
>DATKPX010000500.1:0-5756 GCA_035523855.1 Allostellaceae bacterium | reverse complement strand
GTAGCCGCGGGTGCTGTGATTGCCTTCGAGGCTGGCGGCGATCGGCTTGGCGCCGGTGCTCTTCTCGGCGAAGGCGACCGCCTGCGCCAGGTTGGTCCGCGCCTCCGCCGTGCGCAGGAATTCGCCGCGCTCGCCGGGATAGAGCCGATCGAGCGCCACCGCGTGACCGCTGCGGGTCACTTGACCGCTCGCCGCGTCGACCGCGGCAGTGGAGATCCGCTCCCGCGCCATCACCCGCACGAGATAATGCGGATGGCCGCCGTCGGCGCGGAACGTCGCCTCGACCACCCTGCCATGCAGCTGGCCCTCGGCGGCGGCGATCGCCTGGTCGAGCGACAGCTTGCTGGCGCCGAAAGCGGCGATATCGCGCCGACCGACGCGATCGGAGAAGCGGATATGGCGGATCTGCGGCTTGGCCGCGGTTGCCGGTGCGGGCTTCGCCGGCGACAGCTGGGTGCCGTCGCGGCTGGCGGGCGCCGACGCCGCCGGGCTTTGCCCGTCGGCAGCGGGCGCGGGAGCCGCAAGGGCGGGCATCGCATAGGCGAGCGGCGCGCCGGCCAGCGCGAGCGCCGCGAAGATGGCGGGAAGATCGGTCTTCCGGATCCTGGTGCTCCCGATCATCTGAGACTCCTTTCTGATCGAGCATGCGTTTGCGGGCGACCGCCGCGGGCGGGCCCATTCGCCTAGAGATGGACGCGCGATGCCGCGGCCGCCTTGCCTGCAAATTAAGATTTTTTCACCGAGCGGCGCCAATCCGCCTCCGGCTGTGACGACCGCAGCAGCGCCGGCCGACACCCTGCGCTCCGGGACGTGCGGACGACGCGACGGGGAAGATCGTGCGGGAGAGGACTCCCGCGGCGAGGCGGGACGCTATTGGTGCCGGATCGCCGGCGTATCGGTGAGTTGCCCGGTCAGGCTGCTGCAGCCTTTCGCCTTGCCGAGCGCCTGCAGCGCCGCGCTCTGCTGCTGCAGCGCGCTGTCCGTCGGCGCCGCGAGGCCGGCGAGCGCCGCCTCCTCGCGCCCGATGTCGCGGCAGGACAGCACCGCATAGGCGGCGCCGGGGCCCTCGCCGACGGTCGGGCTGAGCGGCACGTCCGGATTGCTGGTGGTCACGTTGCCGGCGATCTCGCCGCTGCAGCCGGCAAGGAGGAGCAACGCGAGGGCCACGGCGAGCGCGCGGCGGGCGGCGGAGCGATGCGGCATCGGCACGCGCGGCGCCCGTCAGTGCGACATCAGCACCGGCACGGTCATATGCCGGAAGATGTGCCGGGAGACGCCGCCGAGGATGATCTCGCGCCGGCGCGAGTGGCCGTAGACGCCCATCACGATGAGATCGGCGGAGGCGTCGGCGGCGCGCGACAGCAGCAGGTCGGCGGTGTCGATGCCGGCGCCGGAGATGCGGTCGATCTCGGCGGCGATGCCGTGGCGCCTGAGATGGCGGCCGATGTCGCTCTCGCTTTCCTCGTCGCCCGGCGGCGGATCGATCTCCAGCACGCTCACCGTCTTGGCTTCCGTCATCAGCGGCAGCGCGTCGTTGAGGGCGCGCGCCGCCTGCGGGCTGTCGTTCCAGGCCACCAGCACGCGCTCGCCGAGCGTGTCGAAGCTGCCGGCATAGGGCACCATCAGAACCGGGCGTCCGATGCCGAGCGCCACATGCTCCGGCAGCGCGCGGGGAATCCCGTCGATGCGCTCCGCCGGATCGTCCTGGCCCAGGATGGCGAGATCGGCGAGCCGTCCCTCCGCGGTCAGCACCGTCTCGGCGTCGCCGGTCCGCTCCAGCCAGTCGGCCTCGCAGCCCGCCGCCGCGGTAGCGGCGGCGAAGGCCTCCTGAGTCTGGTCGCGCCGGGAGGCGATGGTGGCGTAGACCTCGTCGAGATCTGCCGGCGCGTACTGGTCGGCGAGAAAGGGCGGCACCTCCACCCGCGGCGTCACGTAGAGTCCGGTGAGATGGGCGCCCGTGCGCTTCGCCAGCCGCGCCGCCAGCGCGATCCGCGCCGCCAGGTGCTTGGACGCATCGAGGTGAACCAGCAGATCCCTGAGCGGCATTTCCCATCCTCCCGTTTCTTTTAGGGCAGGCAGTCTAGCGCTTTCCGCCCCAAGCGTCGCGCTAGCGGTTCGAAGTCTTTGTGCTAGCATCGGATTGTCACAGTCCTGCCAGGGAGAAACGCGATGAAGGCACGGGTGCCGAGCGCCGACAGGAGCGCCGCCGGGCGGCCGGGGAGCCCCGGAACGGTGAGGGATTTCACCGATTTCAGGCCGGAGCAGCGGCCGGAGCCGACGGAGCAGGAGCTCCGCCAGCAGCTCGCCGCCGCCTATCGCATCGTCGCCTATTTCGGCTGGGACTATCTGATCTACGGGCATCTGAGCGTGCGCGTGCCGGGACCGGAGCGGCATTTCCTCATCAACCCCTTCGGCCTCATGTACGACGAGGTGACCGCCTCCAACCTGGTGAAGATCGATCTCGACGGCAATCTGGTCGAGCCTGGCCCTTACACGGTCAATCCCGCGGGCTTCGTCATCCACGGCGCGATCCATGCGGCGCGCCCCGACGCGCACTGCGTCATGCACACCCACACCATTGCCGGCATGACGCTGGCGGCGGCGGACGTGCCGGTGCGCGCCATCGATTTCGCCGGCGCGTCGCTTTATGAGCGCGTCGCCTATCACGCGTTCTCCGGCGTTCACGCGGACATGTCCGATCGCGAGGCGCTGGTGCAGAGCCTCGGCGACAAGCACTACCTGGTGCTGCGCAATCACGGGCTCCTCACCTGCGCGCCCACCATCCCGCTCGCCTTCCGCCGGCTCTTCGATCTCGAGATCGCCTGCCGGGTGCAGACCGCCGCCACCGCGATGAACGCGCGCCTCATCGAGGCGCCGGCGGAGATCGCCGAGAGCCACGCCAAGGTGCTGGAGAACGTCGACGGCGGCGAGCTCGCCTTCGCGGCGCTCACCCGCCTGATGAAGAAGCGCGACCCCTCCTTCCTGGAGTAGGCGGTCCGCATATGCGGGGATGCAGGCCTGGACGAGAATCCAGGCCGCGCTACATGCCTGTTGCATCCATGATTCACCAGGGGAGATCGGCATGTCTTTGGCGGACGAAATCAAGAAGGCGATCGCGGCGCATGGAATGTGGAAGAACCGGCTGCGCGGCGCGGTCGATACCGGCAAGGCGGATGTCACCGTCGACGCCGCGGGCAAGGACAATGTCTGCGAATTCGGCAAGTGGCTTTACGGCTCGACGATCCCGGCCACGGCGAAATCCCATCCGGAATACGAGACGGTGAAGAAGCTGCACGCGCGTTTCCACCAGAGCGCCGCCAAGGTGCTGGCCGCGGCGCTCGGCGGCAAGAAGACCGAGGCGGAGGCGATGCTCGGCAATTCGGCGGAGTTCGCCACCGTCTCGGGCGATCTTACCCGCGCCATGATGGCCTGGCAGCAAAAGGCCAAGTGAGTCGAAACTCCGGATCCCTCTCCCCACCGGGGAGAGGGTCCTAGAGCCGGCGGGAATCCTCCTACAGCCAGCCTCTGATCTTGAACCAGGCGAGCGGCAGGATCGCCGAGAGCGCGATGAGGGCGAGGCCGTAGGGATAGCCCCAGCTCCAATTGAGCTCGGGCATGTCCTTGAAGTTCATCCCGTACATGCTGGCGACCAAGGTCGGCGGCACGCCCACCACCGAGACGATGGTCAGCACCTTGATGATGTTGTTCTGCTCGATGTTGATGAGGCCCAAGGTCGCATCGAGCAGCAGCTGCACGTTGTTGGTGAGGTGGGTGTCGTAGTCGCTCAAGGAGGCGATGTCGAGGCGCAGCGTCTCCAGCCGCGGCTTGATCTCGGGCGGCAGCCAGGATGTCGCCGCCGTCGCCGCATAGGGCACGATGCGGCCGAGGCCCAGCAGCGTGTCGCGGATCTTCGAGGTGAGGTCGCCGGCGCGGCCGATGATGCGCAGCCGCTCGCGCAGATCCGCGTCCTCGCGCGCCGGCCGGTGCGGCTTGGTGGTGGGATCGCGGAAGGTGCGCTTGGAGACGGTGTCGAGATCGCGCCCGACCACCTCGAGCGCGTCGGCGACCCGGTCGACGATCGCCTCGACGAGGCCGACGAAGGCGCCGGCGCTGCTGTGATGGACGGCGCCGGCCTTGCTGGCGTTCTCGGCGAAGCTGCCGAAGGCCTTGAGCTCCGCGAAGCGCACGGTGATCAGCAGCTGCTCCTGCAGGATGAAGCCGACCGAGGTCACCATGGGGTCGTTGGTGTCGGCGCGGGAGACCAGCGGCGTGCTCAGATAGACGGCGCCGTTGACCGTACGCAGCCGGCTCGAGCTCTCGATCTCGCTGAGCTCGACCTGGCTCGGGATATGCACCTTGGTGATGCGCTCGACGAAGGCGATCTCCTCGCCGTCGGCGTTGAGGAGGTCGATCCAGACCACGTCCTTGGGCACGCGCGTCGCCGAGAGGTCGGCCATGACCACGCCCTTGTCGGCGGTGCAGGTGTGCGCAGTCAGCATGAGACCCCGGCGGATCTGGCGGTCAGGCTTGATAGGAGAGCCTGCGGCCGCGGTCAACCGCCGCGGGGCCGGGGCTCACTCGTAGACGATGAATCCCAACGGCGTCGGGTTGAAGCCGTTGCAGGGGTTGCGCTCCTGCGGGCAGTTCGAGAGCCCCACCAGCAGATCCATCTCGGCGCGCAGATCGTAGAAATCGCCGGGAACGCTGGTCGGCTCCTCGATGTTCATCTCGCCCGCCTGGTTGACGCGCACGTTCATGAAGGGGACGAAGGCGTTCGGTATGTCGCGGTAGTTGAAGCCCCAGGGTCCGAGCGCCTGGGCGAGATTGCCGCGGCAATTGGGCGTGTTCGGCACGCCGTAGCGGATGTGGTTGAGCTCCTCGCTGCACATCGGCCCATAGGAATAGCTCATCTCGTTCGAGTAGCCGGTGATGGTCATCATCGGCCGGCAGATGATCGAGTAGATGATGTTGCCCTCGATGAGGTCGCGCCGCTTGTTGAGCAGCAGCGAGTTGCCGAGGTTGAGGCTCTCGCCGTGATCGCGGCTGTTGAAGCAGACGACGTCGGGCACCTGCTTGCCCTCGAGGTCGACGCAGCGCAGCGTCTGCCCCGCCTTCATCTCCAGCGCGCCATAGCCGCGCGCCGGCATCACCCATTCCCGGACGATGCGGCCGGGAACGGTATGCTTGTGCATCGAACCATGCTGGGTCGACATCGCTCGCTCCTCCCGTTGCGTATCGGCGTTTTGCCCATCTTCGCCGGGCGGCGAGCGCGCCGCAACCGCCGGGCCGCGGCGCGCCGTCCGCACCGGGCCTGCGTTCACCGCGGCGGGAAATGCTAGTCCGAGTGGATCTTGTTCCAGGTGCGGGCGAGGTCGCTGGAGGCGCGCTCATAGGCGGCCTTGGCGCTGTCCCAGCCCTTGCCGCCGGCGGTCTGCAGTTTGTCGGCGGCTTCCTGGGTCTTGTGCCAGGCCTGCTTCAGGTGCTTCTCCGCCGTGTCGCCGGCATCCTTGCCGGTGGCGGCCGCCTTCTGCCCGACATCCTTGCCGGTGCTGGCCGCCTTGTCGCCGGCGTCGCCGAGCTTCTGCTTCCAGAGCTGGACCTGGTCCTCCGCCTGCTTGGTGTAGCTGTCGCGGTCGGTCGAGCCGCTGCTCGACTGGGCGCCCACGGGCAGCGTCCCCGCCAGCAGGAGCGGTGCACTGATGAGCGCGGCGGCGAGAACACGCATGGATCATCCCCTTTTGACATCACGAGTTTCA
>DATKPX010000499.1:0-6704 GCA_035523855.1 Allostellaceae bacterium | reverse complement strand
TTCGGCGCCGAGATCCGCGCCCACCCGCTCGACGACGACTACCATCGTGCGCGCTCGCCCGACTGGTCCAAGGTGACGGTGCCGTTCCTCTCGGCGGCGAACTGGGGCGGGCAGGGGTTGCATGCGCGCGGCAACTTCGAGGGTTTCGTGCGCGCTGCCTCGCCGAGCAAATGGCTGGAGGCGCACGGTCTCGAGCACTGGACGCATTTCTATACGGACTACGGCCGCGGCCTGCAGAAGCGCTTCTTCGATCATTTCCTGAAGGGCGCCGAGAATGGCTGGGATGAGGAGCCGGCGGTGCGCCTGCAGACGCGGCATCTCGATCGCTTCGTCGAGCGCTGCGAGCGGGAATGGCCGCTGGCGCGGACCCGCTGGACCAAGCTCTATCTGGATCCCGAGACGCTCCATCTCTGTCCGGAGCCGTCGGCGCGGCCGATGATTCTTGGCTACGATGCGCTTGGAGACGGCATCACCTTTCTCTCGGCGCCGCTCGAGGAGGAGACCGAGATCACCGGCCCCTCGGCGGCGCGGCTCTTTCTCTCCTCGGGCACCGAGGATGCCGACGTCTTCCTGGTGCTGCGCGCCTTCGCCCCCGACGGCACCGAGGCGGTGTTCCAGGGCGCCATCGATCCGCATACGCCGATCGGCCAGGGCTGGCTGCGCGCTTCCCACCGGAAACTCGACCCGGCGCTGAGCTGCGACTACCGGCCCTATCACAGCCACGACGAGCGTCAGCCGCTGCGGCCCGGGCAGGTGGTGCCGCTCGAGGTGGAGATCTGGCCCACCTCGGTGGTGCTGCCGGCCGGCTATCGGATCGGCCTCAGCGTCCGCGGCCGGGACTACGAACACGCCGTCTCCGGCGGGCGGCTCTCCAACTTCAAGAACGAGCTCAGGGGCTGCGGCCCCTTCCTCCACGACGATCCCCAGGACCGTCCGCGCGCCGTCTTCGGCGGCAGCAACCGGCTGCATTTCAGCGCCGGCTGTCGGCCCTACCTGCTGCTGCCCGTCATCCCGCCGGCGGAGCGGGTTTCGTGAGCCGCCGGGAGACGGTCATTGACGCTGGCCCGGCGATCTCCTATCGATCGCCGGACCTTATCCGCGCATCCGCGTGTCTCGGAGTCCCGCCGTTGCCTCTCCCCAAACGCCGCAGCCTGGCCACGCCCAAGACCAAGCGCAAACCCGCCAAGGCCCCGCGCCGGAAGCGGCTTGCCGCCGCCGATCGCGAGCGGCAGATCCTGATCGGCGCCATCCGCTATTTCGCCGAGGTCGGCTTCAACGGCCAGACCCGCCAGCTCGCCGAGCGGCTCGGCATCACCCAGCCGCTGCTCTATCGCTACTTTCCCACCAAGCGCGATCTGATCGAGCGGGTGTTCGGCGAGGTGTTCCTGAAGCGGGTCGATCCCGGCTGGGGCGCGCTCATCGCCGACCGCTCGCGCCCGCTCGGCGACCGGCTCTTCGAGTTCTACCAGCACTATTCGCGGGCCACTTACACATACGAGTGGATCCGCATCTACATGTTCTCGGCGCTGATGGGGAACGACATCAACCGGCGCTACATCAAGATCGTCGAGGACTCGATCCTGAAGCCGATCTGCGCCGAGATCCGCCATGCGGTCGGTCTGCCGGATCCCGACCAGGTGCCGATCAGCGAGATCGAGCTGGAGCACATCTGGGTGATGCACGGCGGACTCTTCTATTACGCCGTGCGCAAATACATCTATCACAGCCGGGTCGCCGGCGATTTCCCCGCGGTGGTGCGACGCTCGGTTGCCGCCATGATCGAGGGCGTCAAGGCGATCGGTCTCGATGCCGCCGGGAGGTCAGCGCGATGAAGGTCGGCGTAGTGGGCGTCGGCATCATGGGCTCGGCGATCGCGCGCAATCTGCTGAAGGCCGGGTCTGCCGTCACCGCCTACGACATCGATGCTGCGCGGCTTGGCGAGATCGGCGCCGCGGGCGCCGCCGTCGCGCGGTCCGCGGCGGACGTGGCGGACGGATCGGAGATCGTTCTCACCAGCCTGCCGAGCGAGGCTGCGCTCGAGGCCACTGTTGCCGCGATCGGCGCCAAGCCGCGGCCGGGAGTGGTGATGGCGGAGCTCAGCACGCTGCCGATCCCGGCGAAGCTCCGTGCGCGGGACGCGCTTGCCGCCGCCGGCATTCCGCTGCTGGATTGTCCGCTGAGCGGGACCGGCGCCCAGGCGGTGACCGGGGATCTCGCCGTCTATGCCTCGGGCGACCGCGCTGCCTATGACCGTGCGCTGCCAGCGCTGCGGCAGTTCTCCCGCGTCAGCCATTTCCTCGGCGAGTTCGGCAACGGCAGCAAGATGAAGTTCGTCGCCAACCTGCTGGTGGCGATCCACAACGTCGCCAGCGCCGAGGCAATGGTGCTCGGCATGAAGGCGGGGCTCGATCCCGCCCAGATCGCCGAGGTGATCGCCAGCGGCGCCGGCAATTCGCGCGTCTTCGAGCTGCGCTCGCCGATGATGGTGGCCGACCGTTACGAGCCGCCGAGCATGAAGATCGACATCTGGCAGAAGGACATGGCGATCATCGGCGCCTATGCCGCGAGCCTTGGCGTGACCGCACCGCTCTTCACCGCGACGGTGCCGGTCTACAACGCGGCGGTCGAGCAGAAGCTCGGCGGCCAGGACACCGCCGCGGTCTGCGCCGTGCTGGAGCGGATGGCGGGGCTGGCGCGCTGACGGCGCCGCCGCTCAGGCGGGATCGCCGGTATCGGGATGGAGACCGGCGGCCTTGATGCCAGCGACCGCGCAGATTTCGTCGTTGGCGGAGGTGTCGCCGCTGATGCCGACCGCGCCGACGATCTCGCCGCCGGCGTCCCTGATCAGCACCCCGCCCGGCACCGGCACCATGCGGCCCTCGGCGAGACCGGAGAGCGCGGCGAAGAACCCCGGCGCCGCCTGCGCCCGCCGCGCCAGCTCGCGGCCGCCGAACCCCATGCCGAGCGCGCCCCAGGCCTTGCCGGTCGCGATCTCGGGACGGAGCAGGCTGGAGTTGTCCTCGCGCTTCAAGGCGACCAGATGCCCGCCGGCGTCGAGCACGGCGACGGTGAGCGGCGCGAAGCCGCGGGCGCGTCCCTCGCCGAGCGCGGTATCCACGATCGTCGACGCGGCAGCCAGAGTGAGCTTCGCCATGGCGCCCTCGGCACGAGTAAGGATCGGTGATTAGGGCAGGGGGTTGCCGTCGCTGTCAACGTGGCGGAGCGTTCAGGGAAGCTTCTCGTATTCCTGCCGGACGGTCTCCTCGATCTGCGCTTCCGCCGCCGCGTCCCAGCTGGTGGCGCCGCAATTGTCGCAGACACCCATAGGTATCGTGACCCGGCAGACCAGACGGCCTTTATCGGTGAACTGGTGGAAGGTGAGCTCCTGGGTGCGCGTGCTGACGCTGCCGTGCTTGCAGACGCAGCAGACCTCTTCGGCGGTTTCCGTCGCTGACATTTCGATCGAATGATGGCCGTCCATGGGCAGCCATCATGCCTTGTGTCCTTGTTGCGGGCTGTGAGCTAGCTCACATCCGGCGTGACATCGGGTGGACAGCCACGCCGCCGCCTGGATTGACAGCAAGTCGATGCCGAAATAAATTATCACACGATAAATAGAAAGGCAACGAAGCGAGGATGGACATGACCGAGCCCAGCCCGCTTGAGACGGTTCCGCTTGAGGTGGAGCGGCGGCGCAGCATCGCCGAGGATGCAATCGGCCTGCGGCAGGCGCTCCGCCGCTTCGCCACCGGTGTCACCATCGTCACCGCGCGGCGCGACGATGGCGCGCCGATCGGCCTCACCGTGAACTCGTTCGGGTCGGTCTCGCTCGATCCGCCGCTGGTGCTGTGGAGCCTCTCTCGCGCCTCGCCCAATCTCGGGGCGTTCCAGCGCGCCGGGCACTTCGCCGTCAACATGCTGAGCCACGGTCAGCTGGACCTCGCGCGGCGCTTTGCTGCGCCGCACCCAGATCGGTTCGCCAATCTCGACTGGGGACGGGGGCTCGGCGAGGCCCCCGTAATCGAGGGCTGCGCCGCGGTCTTCGAATGCAGCCGCTATGCCGAGTATCCCGGCGGCGACCACGCGATCTTCCTGGGGCGGGTCGACCGGCTCACGACGGCAGATCATCCACCCCTGGTGTTCTTCGACGGCGGCTTCTGCGCGGCGCCGTCCGTGCTCATGCCTTAGCCGCCCGGCAGCACGATCACCTTCGAGGCGAGCTTCCGGCGGGCGAGATCGAACCCTTCCACGGCGCGGTCGAGGGGAACCCGGTGAGTGATCATCGGCCGGATCATCGGCCCTTTCTCCGCCAGCAGGCGCACCACTCGTTCCCAGATGGCGCGCGAGGCGCGATGGGTGCCGCGGAGCTGCTGCTGGTCGCGCACCATGCGGGTGACGTCGATGGTGACCGGCGCGGGATGGATGCCCGCCACCACCAGGACGCCGCCCTTGCGCAGCAGCGATAGCCCCTGAGTCAGCGTCGCGGCGATGCCGACCGCCTCGAAGACGACGTCGAAGCCGGCGCCGCCCTGGCGCGCGAGCTGCGCCTCCAGCGGCTCGGTCTTGGTATCGATGACTCGGTCGAAGCCGAGCGATCGCAGGCACTCGATGCGCGGCCCGTCGTCGCGCCCGACCACGGTGATCTCGCGCGCGCCGGCTTCGCGGGCCATGATGGCGATCGCCTGGCCGATGGTGCCGGGGCCCAGCACCAGCACGCGGTCGCCGGCGGCGACGCCGCCCACCTCCACCGCGCGGGCACCGACGGTCAGCGGCTCGGTCAGCGCCGCGAGCTCGTCGTCGACGCTGTCCGGCAGCGGCACGCAATTCTCCGCCGGCGCCAACACCAGGGGCGCAAAGGCGCCGGGCTTGGTCATGCCGAGCCCGACGCGGTTGGCGCATTGATCGGGATCGCCGGCGCGGCAGGCCGGGCATTCGCCGCAGACCACCGAGGGCAGCACGGTAACGCGCGCGCCGGGTGCGAGCCCGGTCACGCCGGCGCCGAGCGCGGTAATCCGGCCCGCGAATTCGTGGCCAAGGGTCAGCGGCATCGCCTTGGCGACGAATTCGTAGCCGCCGGTCCATTCGCAGACATGGACGTCGCTGCCGCAGATGCCGGTGGCGCCGACCTCGATCAGCACCTCGCCGGCGCCGGGCGGCTTCGGCGGCGCCACCTCGCGCAGCTCGACGCCGAATGCCGGCTGGGTCTTCTGCAGCGCCTTCATGCTCTCCTCCCGCGAAATCGGCGCTATTGTAGGTGCCGATGAGCCTCGAAGGAAGCGCCTGCCTCGCGATCTGGAACGACGTCGATTCCGCCCGCGAGGCCGAATACAACCGCTGGCACGCGGGCGAGCACGTGCCCGAGCGCTGCGGCGTCCCCGGCATTCTCGAGGGCCGGCGATATCTGGCCGCCGGCAGCGATCATCACCGCTACCTGACCCTCTACGACCTCCGCGACCTCGCCGTGCTCGCCAGCCCGCCCTATCGCGAGCTCGTGCAATCGCCGACGCCGTGGTCGGCCGCGATGCGTCCGGCGTTCCGGAATTTCCTGCGTGAGCCCTCAGAGGTGATCGCGCGCGCCGGCGTCGGGACCGGAAACGCCGCCGCCAGCATCCGTTTCGCAGTTGCGAAGGACGCGCCGCCGATGACGGTGGCTCGAGCACAGCGGCTGCTGGCCGCCATCGACGCGATCGCGGAGTTCTCTGCACTCGCCCTTGGCGGGGTTGCTCCCGCCGAGCCGCATCCGCTGGCGCCCGGTCCGGTTGCCGAGGCGCCACCCGAGGGACCGCGCTACCTGCTGATCGCAGAGACGCCGACGCGCTCGGAACTCGCAGGAGTCGAGTCGGAGCTCGCCGCCGCTATCGCGCGCGAGGCCGCCGCCGCGACGCTCGAGGTGAGGCTCTACGATCTCGCCACCCGGGTCCGGCATCCGGGCTCGGGGCCGCGGGAGCGTTAGGAAGCGTCATGCGCGTCCTCGTCCTCGGCGGAACCGGCTCGATCGGCGCGCCGCTGGTGCGGACGCTGGTCGCGCGCGGTCACCAGGTGACGGCCCTGGCGCGATCGGATCGATCGGCGCGGCGGCTCGCCGAGCTTGGCGCTGCGCCGGTCGCCGGCGACATCCGGACGCCGGAGGCTTGGACCGCCGCTGTCTCGGCGATCGATGCGGTGGTGCACGCTGCCTTGGACTTCGCCAGCGATATGGGCCCGATTGATGCCCGTCTGCTCGATGGGCTGCTGCCAGCGCTGCCACCCAAGGTGAGGTTCGTCTACACCGGCGGCTGCTGGCTCTATGGCGCGACCGGCGGCGTTGCGGCGACCGAGGAGACGCCATTCGATCCCTTGCCGGCCTTCGCCTGGATGGTGCCGCATCTGACGCGCGTTCTGCGCAGCGGCGAAGTCGCAGGAATGGTCATCCATCCGGCCATGGTCTACGGGGGCCCTGGCGGCGTCTTTGCGCGCTTCGCCGAGGATGCAGCGGGGCGCGCGGCCGTTCGCGTCGTCGGCGGCGAGGACGTCCGCTGGCCGTTGGTGCATGGCGAGGATCTGGCGCTGCTCTATGCGCTGGCGGTCGAGCGGGGCCGGCCGGGATCGAGCTACAACGGAGCCGCCGTGGACGGGCTCGCGGTCGGCAGGATCGCCAGAACTTTTGCGGCGAGATACGGCACCCCGAGCAGCGCTCCCGAGGTGATGAGTGTCGAGGCGATCGT
>DATKPX010000498.1:0-7436 GCA_035523855.1 Allostellaceae bacterium | reverse complement strand
GGCAGCTTGTAGAGATCGCCGATGCGACGCAGTCCCAGCCGGTCCATCAGCTCGACGCTCTCGCGCGGCAGCCGCAACGCGCGCACCGGCAGCAGGGCGAGCGCGACGCGGGCGGCGCCGGGCGGTACCACCGTCACCGGCCGGGTGCCCTCGCGCGCCACCGCCCAGGCGGCGCCGGGCGTATCGGCGACGGCGGCGCGCGCCTTGATGCCCTGGCGGTCGAGCCGTGCCACCAGCTCGTGCGCGAGATCGCCCTCGCCGCCTCTGAGATGCGCGGCGCCGGTGAGATCGAGCCAGATGCCGTCGCTGCCGGCAGGCGCGGTCCAGGGGCTGTAGCGGCCGCACCAGAGCGCAAGCCGGGTCAGCGCCGCGTGATCCGCCTCGGGATCGGCGCTGAGCACGGCGATGTCGGGCTCGATCGCGCGCGCATCCGCCAGCGTCATGCCCGGCGCCAGGGTGGCGGCGAGCGCGGGATCGACCG
Organism: Allostellaceae bacterium; assembly: GCA_035523855.1. Taxonomy (GTDB): domain Bacteria; phylum Pseudomonadota; class Alphaproteobacteria; order ATCC43930; family CGMCC-115725; genus DASZHJ01. The sequence goes on along the minus strand of DATKPX010000498.1, from coordinate 6,955 downwards.
CGGTCAGCAGACCGCGGCCGCCCACCCATTCGACGACGACGGCGGGCTTAGCCGACGGCGCGGAGAGCGTGCCGCTCAGCCGGCGCTGGCGCTCGATCGGCCAGCCCGGCAGCCAGAGCGACATGACCCGTCGCATCGCATGCCTCCACGATCCAGTGTGCGGGAACGCCGCCGCGGCAGCGCAGGAGATCGAGATGCCAGAGCGGCACGCCGATGCCGGGCTCGCCGTCGCGCGGCCGGCTCGGCAGCGCGCTCACCTGCCAGCGCGTCATCGCCGCGATCGGCGCCGCGCGCTCCGCCGCCGCCTCAGATCCGAGCCGCCAGCGCCGGAGCGCAAAGGCGGTGACGCCGGACTCGGCCGCCGCCAGCTGCAGCCGGCGGCTCTGGGTGAGCGTCAGGCTCGCGACCTCGCCCACGACAGCGGCAAGGGCGGGGACGCGGAGCGCATCCTCCATCGTCTCGAGCACGCCGCGGTCGTCGCGGGCGCGCACGCGCAGCAAACGCTCCGGCCGTAGACCGCAGGTAGCGAGGCCGGGCCCGTAGAGATCGTCGCCCGCCAGGCACCAGAGCACCGGCCGCGACGGATCGAGCCGGGCGAGCACACCGGCGAGGAAGGCGGCCGCGACGGCGCCGTCCTCGGCATCGCCGGCGCTGCCGCCGATCTCATGCAGCGCGCCGCGGGCGAGCCCGCCGGCGGGCAGGCCCGCATCGATGTGGGGCACCGCGAAGGGCAGCCTGCCCCACTGGATGGAGGTCTCGCCCGCCAGCATCGCGACCTCGTCCCGCAACAGCTTCAGACCCGCGCGCATTCCGCTCCCCGCCCCTGACCGGGCTCTGCCGCAGCCGGGGCTCACCTGACCGAGTTGAAAGGATGTTCATCTTTTGTTCTTTATGCTGATGGTGTCAAGGCAAAGATTGGGAGATGCTTCTGCGCGGCCTGAGTACTCTAGCATGACGGGCACCGCAGTCAGTCGAGTTGATTTTAACTTTTCGCAAAATAGCTTATCTCCGCATTCGAAATGCGGGGCCAAATTTCGCGAGTATTTACAACCTATACGAGTATTCCGGGAGTCTGCCGAATGAGTCTTCCTGCCCGCCTGTTGATCCTCGTCACCATCGCCGTCCTGCCCGCCCTCGCGACCCAGGTCTACAACGAATACGAGCTGCGCCGCGCGCGCACCGCAGAGGTGCGCGACCTCACCCAGCGCTACGCGCATTTCATCGCCGCCGAGCAGGACAACATCGTCGACGGCACCCGCCAGCTCCTGTCGGCGCTGACCCAGCTGCCGCAGATCCAGAGCGGCAACGCCGCCGAATGCGGCGTCGTTCTCGCCAGCCTCAACGGCCAGTACCCGAATTACGACCGGCTCGCCGCCTTCGACGTGACCGGGCGGCTGATCTGCTCCAGCACTCCCGCGCGCGCCAGCGATGCGCTCGAGCTCAGCCTGCCGCACATCCGCGCGGCGATCGCCGACAACCGCTTCACCATCAGCGACTATCAGGTGCGGCCCGATACCAACGCCCGCATCGTCGAGTTCGCGCTGCCGCTGCATGACGAGAGCAAGAACATCACCGGCGTCGCGGTGGCAGCGCTCAACCTGGACTGGCTCACCTCCATCCTGGCCGAGAAGCCGATCCCGCGGGAGATTGCGATCAGCATCATCGACAGCCGCGGCACCGTGATCGCCAGCACGCCTGACCCGATCTGGGTCGGCTCGCGCCTGCCGCAGAACCTGCTCGACTCGCTGCGGCCGACGGTGCTCCCCGAGGACCGGGCCGGCCTCGAACTCAACGACCCCAAGGGCATCGCGCGCATCTACAGCGAGGTCCCCTCCACCCTCTTCCCCGGCCAGTTCTTCGTCATCGCCGGCTTCGACAAGTCGGCGACCCTCAGCGCCATCAACCAGTCGACGGTCCGCGCCGCCACTCTCATCCTGACCGGCCTGGCGCTGGCGCTGCTCGCCGCCTGGGTGGGCGGCGACCATTTCCTGCGCCGGCCGCTCAACATCCTGCTGCAGGCGGCGACCCGCTGGCGCGCCGGCGACTGGTCGGTGCGCGCGGCGCTGCCCGACAAGAGCTCGGAGATCGGCCGGCTCGGCCAGGCCTTCGACGCCATGGCGGACGTGCTCAGCGACCGCGAGGCGCAGCTCAACCGCTCGAAGAACGACGCCGAATCCGCGAGCCGCGCCAAGACCAACTTCCTCGCCAACATGAGCCACGAGCTCAGGACGCCGCTCAACGCCGTCATCGGCTTCTCGGAGATGCTGAAGGACGGCTATGCCGGCTCGCTCAGCAACAAGCAGCGCGAATACATCGACGACATCTACGGCTCCGGCCGCCACCTGCTGGAGCTGGTCGGCGACATCCTCGACATGTCCACCATCGAGGCCGGCAAGCTCGAGGTGCATCCGGTGCTGGTGCCGGTGCGCCGCGCCATCGAGGGCGCCGCCAATCTGATCCAGGCGCGCGCCACCGCGGGGGCGCTGGCGCTCATCATCGAGGTGCCGGACAACCTGCCGCTGCTCTATGTCGACCACGTGCGCTTCCGGCAGATCCTGCTGAACCTGCTGTCGAACGCGGTGAAGTTCACGCCGCGCGGCGGCTCCGTCACCGTCTCCGCCGCCAGCGACGGCGAGGAGATCGTGATCTCCGTCGCCGATACCGGGATCGGCATGCGGCCCGAGGACATTCCGCAGGCGCTGCAGCCGTTCCGACAGGTGGAGAACCCCTTCAGCCGTCAGAACGACGGCGTCGGATTGGGCCTGCCGCTCGCCAAGACGCTCACCGAGCTGCACGGCGGCAAGCTGGAGATCACCAGCGCGCTGCGCCGCGGCACCGTGGTGACGCTGCGCTTCCCGCGCCACGCCAGCGCCGAGGTGCACGACATCGGCGAGGCGCGCAGCCGCTCGCGCGCCCTGAGCTGAGCCTGAGCCAAGCCCGAGCTTAAGACGGAGTCAGCGGGCGACCGGGACCAGGGTGATCTTGTCCGGCAGCGTGGCGCGCGTCGGCACCAGACGGTCGGCGACGACGGGGATCGCCGCCACCTGCTTGTCGTCCAGCATCAGCAGCAGCTCGAAGCCGCCGAAGCGCTTGGCGTCCGCGAGCTTGTCCGCCGACCACATCGGCTGCGGCGAGCCGGGGTCGCCGGAGCCCGGCGGCCCCGCATCGGCGGGCGCCTTCGGGTCGTGCCACAGCAGCACCGCGTTGTGGGCGAGGCCTTCCCAGAGGTCGTTGAAGCTCTCCTCCGAGAGGGTGGCGCGGAGTTCCACGAAGGAGATCGGACCCTCCGGGCCGCCATAGACGATGCGGCCGAGCTTGCCCTGGGCATTGTCGCCCTCGAAGGAACCATCGAAAGCCGCCCAGCGCAGCACCGCCGGCTTGGCGTTCGGCGCCTCCGCCCAGGCGGCGGTTCCCATCAGATCGGGCCCGGTGGAGCGGAAGAGCGCGCGGCCGGTCTCGAGATCGCGCACGCGGTGCAGCTGTGGCGCGTCGCAGCAGCCGGGCAGCGTGCTGGCGAAATAGCGGCCGGCGATCACCTGGCCGAAGGATCCGGGATCGCTGAAGCTCGCGAGCCGCTTCGCCTTGGCGCCGCTCAGATCGTCGACGGCGACGCTCACCGTCGAGCCGGGATCGACGCCTTCCGCATCGGTCCGGCTCTTGACGTCGGTGGTCACGGTGGCGAGGCGCGGCAGCTGGTGGTCGCCATCGTAGAGCGTATAGGGCACCAGCCGCGCGTTGCGCGCCGCCATGATGACCACCGCCTCGCCGTCCTTGTTCTTGGTGATCTCGACGCGGGCGGAAGACTGCGCGCTGCTCTCATGCACCACCTGCGCTGCGGCGGGCAGGACCGCAGCCGCCATCAGAAGCGTGATCGCCGCGAGAGACGGGAGAGGACGCATGGGTCTGGCTCCGGTGGAAAATCGGGCGCCACCCTCGCGTGATCGGCGAGGCCTGTCAACCGATGCGCGAGCGGGTGGCTGGACAGCCGGACCATCGCTCCGGCACTCTCGCCCGCGTGCTTCCATGGAGAGAGAATTGTCCGAGACACCTGCATCTTCCCTGCCCAGCGACCCCAATGAGATCCTGCGTGGCTTCAACAAGATCCTGGCCTTCCGCATCGCCGAGTGGCGCGACGGCTTCGCCCGCGTCGAGGTCGACCTGCAGGAGCACCATCTCAATCGCTCTGGCCTCGTGCATGGCGGCGTGCTGGCGGCGCTCATCGATGCCGCCTGCGGCTATACCGGAGTCTACCCGGTGACCGCGGGTCAGGTGCGCCGCGCGGTGACGCTGTCGATGACCACGACCTTCCTGGGCCAGGCGGGCTTCGGCATCATCAGCTGCACCGCCGAGCGCCGCGGCGGCGGCAAGTCCATCTTCATGGCGACCGGCGAGGTTAAGGGACCGGACGGCCAGCTCGTCGCCATCGGCGAGGCGACCTACCGCTACATCCCCGACAAGCCCGAAGGAAGCAAGAGAACAAGCAGCGCGAAGGAATAGTCGATGGCCGACGACATCGTCAGGACCGGCACGCGGATCGTCTACGAGAACCGCTGGATGCGGGTGCGCGAGGACGACATCCGGCTGCGCGACGGCAGCGCCGGAATCTACGGCGTCGTCGAGAAGAGCGATTTCGTCGTCGTCGCCGCGCTCGAGGGCGGCAAGCTGCATCTCGTCGAGCAGTTCCGCTATCCCGTCGGCGGCCGCTACTGGGAGCTGCCGCAGGGCTCCTCGGAGCACGCCGGCGATCCCGTCGCCGTCGCCCGCGCCGAGCTGCGCGAGGAAGCCGGCGTCGAGGCGGCGGAGTTCGTCGACGCCGGCCTGCTCTTCAACAGCTACGGCTTCGCGACGCCGCGCTTCCACGTGTTCCTCGCCACCGGGTTGCGCGAAGTCGCCGCCCAGCGCGAGCAGACGGAACAGGATATGGTCGCCCGCCGTTTCGATCTTACCGAGGTCGAGCGGATGATCCGCGACGGCGTCATCAAGGATTCGATCACCGTCGCGGCCCTCGGACTGCTCAGGCTCAAGGGAATGCTGTAACCGAACCGGAGGCGTCGGTCATGACCATCAAGGGAAGCTGCCACTGCGGCCAGACGAAATTCGAGCTCCGCGAGGCGCCGGCGAAACTCACGCGGTGCACCTGCTCCTTCTGCTCCAAGCGCGGCGCGCTCTGGGCCTATTACACGCCCGACCAGTTCAAGCTCACCACGCCCGCCGACCAGGTCGCCACATATCGCTGGCGCACCAAGACCGTGCAGCACCATTTCTGCGCCGGCTGCGGCTGCGGCACCTACTCGGAATCGCCGGACTGGTCGAAGGGCAAGCCGGATTTCGATCACCTGAAAGTCGGTGTCAACGCGCGGCTGCTCGACGACTTCGACCTCGACGCGGTGCCGGTGACGATGATCGACGGCAAGAACCTCTGGTAGCGGCTACAACCCCAGCGCCTTCTCGTAGGCGAAGAGCGCCGGCGCACCGCCGGTGTGGATGAAGACGACATCGTTCTCCGTGCGCCAGCGGCCGTCGCGGATCAGCGCGACGAGCCCGGCGAGGCCCTTCGCCGAATAGACGGGATCGAGCACCAGCGCCTCGAGGCGGCCGCCGAGCCGGATCGCCTCGACGGTCGCGGCATGGGGAACGCCATAGGCGGGGCCCGCATGGCCGGCCACCACCTCGACGCGCTCGGCAGCAAAGGGCAGGCCCAGCAGGTCAGCGGCCGCGGCGCCGTAACGGAGAACATCGGCGCGGACGCGGGCTGGCTCGGCGTCGATATCGATGCCGACGATCTCTGTCTCGGGCAGCGCGAGAGAAGCGCCGACCACCAGGCCCGCCTGGGTCCCGGCGCTGCCCGAGCAGTGCACGATCGCCCGCGGCACAAAGCCGAGCGCCGCACTCTGGCGGGCGATCTCGGCGATCGTGGTGGCATAGCCGACGGCGCCGAGCGGGTTCGAGACGCCATAGGGAACGACATAAGGCCGGCGTCCGTCCGCAGCCAGTTTCGCCGCCAGCGCCTCGATTGCCCGATTGCGGTCGCCGGTCCAGTCGAGGTGGTGCAGCTCGGCGCCGAAGAGGCGGTTGAGCAGCGCATTGCCGGAGGTCTCGTAGTCCGGCGTCGGCGGCGCGAGACGGCCGTGATAGACGACGAGATGACATGCGAGACCGAGCCGCGCGGCGGCGGCCGCCACCTGGCGCTGGCTGTTCGACTGCACCACGCCGCCGGAGACCACCGTGTCGGCGCCGGCGTCGAGCGCCGCGCGCAACACGTAGTCGAGCTTGCGCAGCTTGTTGCCGCCGAGTCCGACGCCGGTGCAGTCCTCGCGCTTCACCCAGAGCCGCGGGCCGCCGAGATGCTCGGCGAGCCGTCGCATCGGCTCCAGCGGCGTCGGCAGATGGGCGAGGCCGAGGCGCGGAAACCGCGCCAGCCGGCCCTCCAGCTCGCAAACGCTAATAGAGGTTTTCCTTGTAGGAGCGCGCGATGCGCTGCTCCGCCTCCTCGGCGGTGGTGCCGGCGGGCTTCGCCTGCTCGATGATGATGCGGCCGAGCGTCGGGAAGGACGCGCGCTCGACCTTGTGGTCCTCCCGCCAGAGCCGGCTGCGGATCAGCGCCTTGCCACAGTGGAAGAACACCTGGCGGACGGCGACCAGCACCATCATGCGCGGCAGCTTGCGCTCGGCCACCGAGCCGGCCAGCAGTGTCGGATCGCGGGAGAGCGAAGCGCGGCCGTTGACCCGCAAGGTCTCCTCGATCCCCGGCACGAAGAAGAGGAGGCCCACCTCCGCCTCCGCCACGAGATTGCTCAGCGTGTCGAGGCGGTTGTTGCCGGGCCGGTCGGGGATCGCCAGGGTGCGGTCGTCGAGGACGCGGACGAAGCCGGGCTGGTCGCCGCGCGGGCTGACGTCGGTGCCCACCCCCGGCCGCGTCGAGCCGATCACCAGGAACGGCGACAGCGCGATGAAG
>DATKPX010000497.1:0-2209 GCA_035523855.1 Allostellaceae bacterium | reverse complement strand
GCTCCCTCGTCGCCCGCTCGATCATCGCCAACGCCTCGTCGAGATCCTTCGCGGCCACGTCGACATAGCCGGTGCGCAGGCGGAACTCGATGCTGGAGGGCCGGCATTCGACGGCGAGCATCGAGGCGCCGGCGAAGGTCGCCGCCGAAATGCCTCCGCCCCATCTCGACGAAGGTCTCGTAGGTGCCCTGCACGATGCCCTGGCTGCCGATATAGATCCAGGACCCGGCGGTCATCTGGCCGTACATCATCAGGCCCTTGCGATCGAGCTCGTTGAAATGGCTCCAGGTCGCCCAGTGCGGCACCAGGTTCGAGTTGGCGATGAGGACGCGGGGCGCGTCCGCGTGGGTGCGGAACACGCCGACCGGCTTGCCCGATTGCACCAGCAGGGTCTGCTCGCCCTCCAGCCGGCGCAGCGTCGCGGCGATGCGGTCGAAGCTCTGCCAGTCGCGCGCGGCGCGGCCGATGCCGCCGTAGACGACGAGCTCGCCGGGGCGCTCCGCCACCTCGGGATCGAGATTGTTCATGAGCATGCGCAGCGGCGCCTCGGTCTGCCAGGACTTGGCCGAAAGCTCGCTGCCGCGCGCGGCGCGGATGGTGCGCATGTTGTCGATGCGGGTCATGGGCGTGTCTCCGGAAATCTCGCGCGGGCGCGGGCGGCTGCCATTATTGGCCGCGCCAGATGCGGCGATGGAGCGGGTTGAAGCCGATGCGATAGACGAGCTCCGCCGGCCGGTCGATGTCCCAGATGGCGAGGTCGCACCATTTGCCGGCCTCGAGCGTGCCGGTCTCGCTCTGCCGCCCGAGCGCCCGCGCTGCTTCCCGGGTGACGCCGGCGATACATTCGTCGACGGTCATGCGGAAGAAAGTGGCGGCCATGTTCATCGTCAGCAGCAGCGAGGTGAGCGGCGCGGTGCCGGGATTGCTGTCGGAGGCGAGCGCGATCCCGACGCCGTGCTTGCGGAAGAGATCGACCGGCGGCGCGCGGGTCTCGCGGATGAAATAGAAGGCGCCCGGCAGCAGCACCGCCACCGTGCCAGCGCGTGCCATGGCGGCGGCGCCGGCGTCGTCGGTGTACTCGAGATGATCGGCGGAGAGCGCGCCGGCCGCGGCGGCGAGCGCGGCGCCGCCGAGATTGGAGAGCTGATCGGCGTGCAGCTTCACCGGCAGGCCAAGTTGCTTCGCTGCCCTGAAGACCCGCCGGATCTGCTCGGGCGAGAAGCCGATGCCCTCGCAGAATCCGTCGACCGCATCGGCCAGTCCCGACGCGGCGACCGCCGGCAGCATCTCCTCGCAGACGCGCGCGATGAAGGCGTCCTTGTCGCCGCCGGCTTCCGGCGGCATCGCATGGGCGCCGAGGAAAGTGGTGACCACTTCCACCGGACGCTGCTTCGCCAAGGCGCGGGCGGCGCGCAGCTGCTTCGCCTCGTTGTCGCGATCGAGGCCATAGCCGGACTTGATCTCGATCGTGGTGACGCCCTCCGCCATCAGCGCATCGAGGCGCGGCAGGCTGGCTGTCACCAGCTCCGCCTCGCTCGCTTCGCGGGTCCGACGCACCGTCGAGACGATGCCGCCGCCGGCGCGGGCGATCTCCTCATAGCTGGCGCCGGCCAGGCGCAGCTCGAATTCCTGCGCGCGATCGCCGGCATAGACGAGATGAGTGTGGCAGTCGACGAGACCGGGGGTGATCCAGCGCCCGCCGCAGTCGGTGGTCTCGGCGGCGTCGGTGTCCGGCAGCCCGGATTGCGGGCCGGCATAGGCGATGCGGCCGCCGCTGGCGGCGATCGCGCCGCGCGGCACCAGCCCGAGCCGGTCGGTAGAGCCCGACGGCACCAGGGTTGCGAGATTGGCATTCGTCCACAGCCTGTCGACGCGCATGGTGACCTCTCGCGTCCAGTCGATTTGTCTATACCTAGAATAGGGTGGCGGGTACTGTCCAGATGGCAGGACCGGTGGTCGAGCTGGCATCGGCCTTGCATCGACCGCCTTGGAACATGGAAGCGAGCGGCGGGGCCGATGAGCGGCGGCATTTTTGGCGGAGCTGAGCTGGGTCGGCTGCTCATTCCGAGGGCAGCTTGAGCGACGCCGACGGGCGCCCGCTGGGCGAACGCATCCGCACCGAGCTCGAGACGCGCATCGTTTCCGGCGAATGGCCGCCCGGCCACCGCATCCCCTCCGAGCACGATCTGATGGCGGAGTATGCGTGCTC
>DATKPX010000496.1:0-8231 GCA_035523855.1 Allostellaceae bacterium | reverse complement strand
AGCGGCGGCCGCAGCGTCGCGACGGTCCCCATCGAGGAGAGCGGCCTCTACCGCGTCACCGACGGCACCAACACCGCGCTCGCCGCCGCGGGCGCGCTCAACCCCATCGAGATGTCCGACGTCCGCGCCACCGACGAGAAGATCGGCCCGGCGGCGAGCGCCACCGGCGGCGGCATGTTCTGGCTGGGCTCCGGCGCGCTGCCGGACATCCGCCGCGTCGGCCCCGACCGCGCCGCCTCCGGCCGCTCCTGGATGGGCTTCCGCGCCAACGGCGACTACGTGGTGACCGGCGTCCACGAGACGCCGCTGCTGCCAGGCCTCCTGGCCCTGCTGCTGGCGCTCGGCACCTTCATCCTCGCGTGGCGCCGCGAGGGGCGGTAGCCTCCATGAACGAGACCTTCGTGTGTGGTACTTGCGGGAAAAGCCACGTCGGGCCGCTAACCGACCACGGATACAAATTGCCCGACGAAGTCTGGGCAATACCGGAACCCCAAAGAGCCGAGAGAGCTAAATTTACCGCTGACCTCTGCCAGTTCGAAGGGCGGTACTTCATTCGCTGCATTCTGTTTATCCCGTTCACCGACGGCAGCGGGAATTTCGGCTGGGGAGTCTGGGTCAACGTCGAGCCAGCCGTGTTCGATCGCTACCTCGCCCTGTACGAGGCGGACGGTTCCGGTGAGCCCCTCCATCCTGGAAGACTGGCGAATGTCCTGCCCGCCTATGACGAACCCCTGGGTACCAAGGTCGCGATTCAATTTGGCAGCAGCACACAGCGGCCCACGGTCCATCTTCCGCCGGACGCCGAATCCAAACTGGCGCTGGAGCAACGACAGGGCATTGGCTCGTCCCGTTACCACGAGTACCTGACTGCCGTTAGCGCCCTCCGTTCGGCTCAGCCTTCGATGCCTCTCCGCGACGGCTGAACCCGCGCCTTCTCCAGGATCCAGTCGCGGAACGCCTTGACGCGCGCGAGGCCGGCATTGGCGCGGGGATAGACCAGGTAATAGGCGCTCTTCGGCGGCACGCGGTCGGGGAAGAGGCGGATCAGTCTTCCGGCGGCGAGATCCGCCGCCGCCATGGCGCCGCGGGCGAGCGCGATGCCGATGCCCTGCGCCGCCGCCTGCAGCAGCAGCGTCTCGTCGCTGTAGGCAGGACCGCGCACCGGCTCCGCGAGATCGAGGCCCATAGCCTTGAACCAGGGCGCCCAGGGCTGGCGCTCGCTGCGCAGCAGGGTGAAGCGGCCGAGCTCCGACGGCTTCAGCGGCAGACCCTTCAACCGCGGGCTCGCCACCGGAAACACCTCCTCGTCGAAGAGCTTCTCCGCGGTGACGTCGGGCCAGCCGCCGCGGCCGATGCGGATCGCGACATCGATGCCGTCGCGGCCGAACTCGGCGAGCGCGAGGGAGGCGCGGATGTTGATGTCGATCTCGGGATGGCGCGCATGGAAGGAGGCGAGCCGCGGGATGAGCCAGAGCGAGGCGAAGGAGGGCAGCACGCTCAGGGTCAGCACGTGCTGCTCCCTGGGCGCCGCCACCGCGGCGACAGCGGCGGAAAGCTCGTCGAGGGCGTCGCGCACGCGGCTGGCGAAGAGCTGGCCCGCGTCGGTGAGCAGCATCCGCCGGCCCTCGCGGCGGAAGAGCTGGACGCCGAGCCCGGCCTCGAGCGCCTTCATCTGATGGCTGATCGCGCCGTGCGTCAGGTGCAGCTCCTCGGCGGCGCGGCTGAAGTTGATATGCCGCGCCGCCGCCTCGAAGGCGCGCAGCGCGGCGAAGGGCGGCAGGTGCGGGGCCATGCCAATCTGTTAGTTCCATTCACAGATAGCGTCAAAAGGTTTCGTTTGTTCTCACGATGGTGGACGCCTATCTCTGAACCCATCGGTGATTGCCGCTCATAGCGGAGGGACCATGCTTCGGCTCTACAATTCCCAGGATTCCGGCAATTCCTACAAGCTGCGCTTGCTGCTGACCCAGCTTGGGGTCGAGTTCGAGCGCATCGACATCGATCTCGTCGCCGGCGAGGCGCAGACCGCGCGCTTCCGCGCCCGCAATCCGCTGGGCCAGACCCCCTTCGTCGAGTTCGACGACGGCCGCAAGCTGGCGGAATCGAACGCGATCCTCTGGTTCCTTGCGGAAGGCACTCCCTACCTTCCCGCGGACCCCTGGACCCGCGCCCAGGCGCTGCAGTGGATGAGCTTCGAGCAGTACCGCGTCGAGCCCACCATCGGCACGGTGCGCTACTGGACCCATCTCCTCAAAGTCGCCGACGAGCGGCGCGAGATCGTCACCCAGAAGCAGGGCATCGCCCGGACCGCGCTCGGCATTCTCGACCAGCACCTGGCGGAGCATGAATTCATCGCCGGCGAGCGCTACGGCATCGCCGACATCTCGCTCTATGCCTATAGCCATCTGGCCGAGGAGGCGGACGTGAGCACGGCGCCCTACCCCGCCCTCCGGCGCTGGTTCGAGCGGGTCCAGGCGCAGCCGAAGCACATCCCGGCCACCGCGGCAGTCGGCCGCGCCATTCCCTGGCCGGAAGCGAGGACATGATGGGACGCGCCTTTGCGAAATTAGCCTTCACCGACAGCGTCCGCGAGGCGCAGCGCCACAACGGCACCCGCGCCGTCGGCGAGCGGATCGAGAGCCATCCGGCGGCGAACGACCGGCTGACCCAGCCGCTGATCGACTTCATCGGCGAGCGCGACAGCTTCTTCATGGCTACATCGAGCCGCGCGGGCTGGCCCTATGTGCAGCATCGCGGCGGGCCGGCGGGCTTTCTGCATGTGCTCGACCCGCAGACCCTGGCCTTCGCCGACTTCTCCGGCAACCGGCAGTATCTGAGCGTCGGCAACCTCGCCGAGAACGACCGCGTGCATCTCTTCCTGATGGACTGGGTGCATGCGCGGCGCCTGAAGATCTGGGGCCGCGCCGAGGTGGTGGAGGATCCGGCGCTGATCGCGGCGATGATGCCGGAGGGCTATGACGCCAAGCCGGAGCGGGTGATCCGCATCCATATCGAGGCCTGGGACATGAACTGCAACCAGCACATCACCCAGCGGGTGAGCCAACGCGAGCTCGCCCCCTACCTCGCCGCCCAGCAGCAGCGCATCGCCGCCCTGGAGGCGAAGCTCAAGGAGGCCGGTCTCCCGCTGCCTTGAGGGGCGCGCCTGCCGCACTCCCCCAAGGGCTGGGTTTCGTTAAGGTTTTCGGTTATGGTGCGGCCCGCCGGCCCCGCGCCACCACAACCGCTCAGCTGACCCGATGTGGAGATCCGTGCTCGCCCCCATCCACCCGGATGGCTGGGTTTTCATCGCCGCCGCGGCCCTCCTGGCCCTGATTTTGTTCTGGCTGGGATGGACGCCGCTCGGCTGGCTGATGGTGGTGGCGGCGCTCTGGATCACCTATTTCTTCCGGGACCCCTGGCGGGTGACGCCGACCCGGCCGGGGCTGGTGGTGAGCCCGGCGGACGGCATGGTGGTGGTGACCGATCAGGCGCCGCCACCCAGGGAGCTCGGGATGGGCGATCAGGCGATGACGCGGATCGGCATCTTCCTCAACGTCTTCGACGTCCACATCAACCGGACGCCGCTGGGCGGCCGCGTCAAGAAGCTCGCCTACACCAAGGGCAAGTTCGTCAACGCGAGCCTCGACAAGGCGAGCGAGGACAATGAGCGGATGGCGATCCGCATCGCCTCCGACGAGGGGCCGGACGTGGCGGTGGTGCAGATCGCGGGGCTGGTGGCGCGCCGCATCGTGACGCGCCTCACCGAGGGCCAGGCGCTCGCCACCGGCGAGCGCTTCGGCCTCATCCGCTTCGGCAGCCGCACCGACGTCTACCTGCCGGCGGAATGGGCGCCCCTGGTGGTGGTGGGCCAGAAGGTGCTGGGCGGCGAGACGGTCATCGCCGACGCCGTCTCCCGCGAGCCGGCGCGGCAAGGGAGGATGCACTGATGCTTCGACGACCGCGCATGCGGATGCACGTCAAGGTGCGGCCGCTGCACTTCTCGATCAACCGGCTCATCCCCAACATCCTGACGCTGCTGGCGCTCTGCGCCGGCATGACCGGGATCCGCCTCGCCATCGTCGGCAAGTACGAGGCGGCGGTGACAGCGATCATCGTCGCCGGCATCCTCGACGGGCTCGACGGCCGCATCGCGCGCCTGCTCAAGGGCACTTCCAGCTTCGGCGCCCAGCTCGACTCGCTCTCCGACTTCATCAGCTTCGGGGTGGCACCGGCGGTGATGCTCTACATCTGGACCATGGACGGCCTGCAGAGCTTCGGCTGGGCGGTGGTGCTGATCTTCGCGGTCTGCTGCGGGCTCCGCCTCGCGCGCTTCAACACCCAGCTCGGCGCCGAGCTGCCGCCCTACGCCTACAACTTCTTCACCGGCGCGCCGGCGCCGGCGGGCGCCGGCCTGGTGATGATCCCGATGATGGCGAGCTTCGAGTTCGGCGACACCGTCTTCCGCTCGCCCTGGCTCAACGCCGTCACCATCCTGGCGGTGGCGGCACTGATGGTGAGCCGGGTCCCCACCTTCGCGATGAAGCGCTTCCGGGTGCCGAGCGAGTGGGCGCTGCCGGTGCTGCTCGGGGTGGGCGCGTTTGCCGCCTTCCTCACCACCGAGCCCTGGGCGACGCTGCTGGTGATCGGCGCGATCTATATCGGCACCATACCGCTCAGCATCCGCTCCTATCAGCGCCTGAAGCGCGCCGCCGAGGAGATGCGCGCGGCGACGCTCAGGGTTGCCGGCGAGGCCGGCGCCGCGGCGCAAGCACGGCACGACTGAGTCGGGGCGGATCCGCGCCCCTCCGTTGCCCTTGTGCCGCCGCTCCCGCCTATAGCAAGATGCGCCGCTTTCGGGCGCCCGGCGTCCGTCCTCAGCAACGCCCAGGGGGCCCCTTGATGTCAGTCATCCGGATGTGCGGGCTCATTCTCGCACTCGCGACCACGCTCTGGAGCGGCGCGGCCTTCGCGCAGTCCGGCGAGATCGTGCTCTACACCTCGCAGCCCGACCGCATCGCCGACGAGACGGTGGCGGGCTTCCACAAGCTCTATCCCAAAGTGGACGTGCAGGTGTTCCGCTCCGGCACCACCGAGGTGGTGAACAAGCTGATGGCGGAGTTCATGGCCGGCGATCCCAAGGCCGACGTCGTCTTCATCGCCGACGCCGTCAGCATGGAGGCGCTGAAGCAGCAGGACCGGCTGATGCCCTATCCCGATGTGGATGTCTCGGCCTTTCCGAAGCAGGCCTACGACAAGGACATGACTTATTTCGGCACCAAGCTGATCACCACGGGGATCGTCTACAACACGGCGGCGCCGCGGCCGACCTCGTGGCTCGACCTCCTCGATCCCGCGCTCAAGGGCAAGGTGGTGGTGCCGAGTCCGCTCTATTCCGGCGCCGCCGCCATCAACATGGCGGCGCTCGACGGCAGCTCCGCCCTCGGCCGCGACTATTACGGCCGACTGGCGAAGAACGGCGCGGTGGCGGTGCCCAGCAACGGCACCGTGCTGAAGGACGTGGCGAACGGGCAGAAGATGTACGGCGTGGTGGTGGAGTTCATGGCGCTCAACGCCAAGACCCGCGGCTCGCCGGTGGACTTCGTCTTCCCGAAGGAAGGCGTCGCCGCCATCACCGAGCCGATCGCCATCCTGAAGACGGCGAAGCATCCGGAGGCGGCGCAGGCCTTCATCGACTTCGTGCTGTCGAAGGAAGGCCAGCAGCTCGCCGCGAAGCAGGGCTTCCTCCCCGCCCGCACCGACGTGGCGCCGCCGGCGGGCTTCCCGAAGCCCGGCGACGTCACGCTGCTGCCGATCGACATGGCGAAGACCGTGAAGGGCATGGCCTCGCTGCGCGAGCGCTTCACCGACCTCTTCGGCGGCTGAGGCGGAAGTGCCGGGAGGGCTGGGCGCCACCGCCGGCGAGCGGGCGCTCACCCTCGGCCTCATCCTCTTCGTCGCTGGCTTCGCCGCCGCGCCCTTCCTGCGCCTCGTCATAACGGCGCTCGATCCCGCGCTGCTGGCGACCATGCTGGGCTCGCCGCGCACCTGGCTCGCCGCCTGGCGCACGCTCGCCACCGGCCTCGCCAGCACCGCCCTCGCCACGGTGCTGGGCGGCGGCTTCGCGCTGCTGGTCGGCGCCACCGACATCCGGGGCAAGACGCCGCTCGCCTTCGCCTTCGTGCTGCCGCTGCTGATTCCCTCCCAGGTGACGGCGATCGCCTGGATCGATCTGCTGGGGCCGGCGAGCGCGCTGCTGGCGCCCTTCGGCCTCGCGCCCGCCGCGGGCGCGCCGCATCCGCTCTACGGCTTCGGCGGCATCAGCTTCCTGCTCGGGCTGGAGCACGCGCCGCTCGTCTTCCTGACGCTCCGCGCCGGGCTCCGCGCGCTGCCGGGCGAGGCGATCGAAGCGGCGGAGAGCGCCGGCGCCACGCCCTTCCGCATCGTCAGGACCGTCGTGCTGCCGATGATGCTGCCGTCGCTCGCCGCCGGCGCCGCGCTCGCCTTCGTCTCGGCGCTCGGCAATTTCGCGACGGCGGCGCTGCTCGGCATTCCCGGCCGCTACTCCGTGCTGACAGTGCTCATCTACCAGGAGCTCGCCGGCCTCGGGCCGCGGGCGATCGGCGGCGCCGCGGCGCTGTCGCTGCTGCTGGGCCTCATCGCCGGCGCCGGCGTCGCGCTGCAGACCGCGCTGAGCCGACGCCGCGAGCTGAGCTGGACGCGGCCGGCCACTCCGCGGCTGCTGCCGCTCCGCCGCTGGCGCCTGCCGCTGACGGCGCTTGCCTGGATCCTGATCGCGGTCCTGGTCCTGCTGCCGCTGGCGGCACTGCTGGCGACGTCCCTCGTCCGGGCCGAGGGCCTGCCGCTCACGCCGGCGACGGCGACACTCGGCAATTTCCGCGACGTCATCCTGGAGCATGCGGCGACGCTGCGCGCCGCCCGCAACAGCCTGCTGCTCGCCGGCGCCACCGCGCTCGTCACCGCGCTCGCGGGCGCGCTCCTCGCCTATCTCCTGGTCTGGCGCGACGACCGGCTCTCGCGCCTCCTCGGCTTGCTGGCGGAGCTCCCCTACGCGATCCCCGGCGTGGTGCTGGCGCTGGCGGCGATCCTGCTCTTCATCCGCCCGCTGCCGGTGATCGGCCTCTCGCTCTACAACACGCTCGGCATCATCCTCGTCGCCTATATCGCGCGCTTCCTGGTGCTGTCGCTGCGCACCACCGTGGCGGGCTACCGGCAGATCGACCGCGCGCTCGCCGAGGCGGCGGCGATCGCCGGCGCCGGGCTCTGGCGCCGCATCGCCACGGTGATCCTGCCGCTGGCGGCGCCGGCGGTGGCGGCGGGCGCGATCCTCGTCTTCCTCACCGCCCTCAACGAGCTCACGGTCTCGGCGCTGCTGTGGTCCTCCGGCAACGAGACGCTGGGCGTCGTCGTCTTCAGCCTCGAGCAGGGCGGCGACGGCACGCTCTCCGCCGCGCTCTCAGTGCTGGTGGTGCTCGCGACCCTTGGCCTGATGGGCCTCGCCACCCTCGCCGCCGGCCGCCTGCCCCGGGGCGTGCTGCCCTGGCAGGGCTGAGCCGCCTCTCGAGTGCTGTCTCAGCTGAAATTTGAGCCACGCTCGACGGTGATTCGCTCCGGTGTCAGCACTGCTATATACTTTGTAGAAAGCATCGGGATTGCCGCCATGGCCCAACATTGGTCCCTGAAAGATGCCTTTCGGCATTTTGGAGCTGTTGCAAAGAATCCTCGATGGAGTTGGTCCGCCGTTAGCCCAGACGGCAAAACAGTCGTGCTCACGTGGTGGACGGATGAAGTTTCGCGCGATGGCGACAAGTTAATCCGAGACGAGCGAGATCATCCGCGATTTAACATATGGCGGAAGAAGCCCGGGAACAAAGATCGGGTTAAGAACCTGGTCTGGGCACGCGATCACTGTGATTCACTCTTTCGGGTTGTCTGGATCACGGCCAAGGATCCCGCAGCAACAGTACGCGAGGCGGCCAACCGCCATCCAGATCCTAACCTTTGGATGCGACTCACCTTTCTCGATGAAGAAACAGGCAAGTTTCGCGCTGAAAGCGTGACGCGATAGCACTGCGCCCAAGGACTCCAAGTCGAGCGCTGGGCCGACGTAATCGCCGTGGCTGGAAAAGTGATGTGAATAGCGGCCGGTGAGGAAACAGAAGACGCGGTATTTAAGAGCGCCGTTGCCGAATTTTCGGAACCGTGGCGGGAAG
>DATKPX010000495.1:0-3029 GCA_035523855.1 Allostellaceae bacterium | reverse complement strand
GTGTTCCACCGCCCGCTCCGCATCGGCGAGACGGTGACGCGCACCTCCGAGATCAGGAGCGTCGAGAGCAAGCAGGGCAAGAGCGGCGATCTCGTCTTCGTCACCATCCGCCACGGTTTCGCCGGCCCGCAAGGCCTGGCGCTGGAGGAGTTTCAGGATCTCGTCTATCGCGAGGAGGCCGGCCGCAGCGGCGACGGCGCCACCCCGCCGGTGGCGCTGGAGCAGGCGCCCTGGCAGCGCACCATCAGGCCCGATCCGGTCATGCTGTTTCGCTACTCCGCGCTCACCTTCAACGGCCACCGCATCCACTACGACCATCCCTACGTCACCGAGGTCGAGGGCTATCCCGGCCTCATCGTGCACGGTCCGCTGATCGCGACGCTGCTGCTTGACCTGGTGCGGCGCGAGCGGCCGACGGCGGAGCTGGCGGAGTTCTCGTTCCGCGCTCGCCGGCCGCTGTTCTCGCCCAACCCCTTCACGGTGCGCGGCTGGCCGGCGCCCGACGGCAGGGGCGTGCGGCTCGCGGCGGCGAATGCGGAGGGGGTCGCCGCGATGACCGCGGAGGCGGTGCTGCGGGCATGAACCGCATCCTCGCCGGGCTGCGCATCGTCGAGAGCGGCGCCTTCATCGCCGGCCCCTCCGCCGGCCTGGCGCTCGCCCAGCTCGGCGCCGACGTCATCCGCATCGATCCCCTGGGCGGCGGCCTCGACAGCCAGCGCTGGCCGGTGACCAGGGAGGGCAAGAGCCTCTACTGGGTCGGGCTCAACAAGGGCAAGCGCTCGATCCGCATCGACATCGCGAAGCCGGAGGGCCGCGAGCTCGCGAGCGCCCTCATCACCGCGCCCGGCGAGAATGGCGGCCTGTTCCTCACCAATTTTCCCGCCGCCGGCTGGCTCGACTACGCGACGCTGCGCCAGCGGCGCGCGGATCTCGTGATGGTGAATGTGGTGGGCGATCCCACCGGCCGCACCGCCCTCGACTACACGGTGAACGCGGCCGCCGGCTTCACTTTCCTCACCGGCCCCGCCGACGTCGACGGTCCCGTCAACAACGTGGTGCCGGCCTGGGATCTCGTCACCGGGCAGAGCGCCGCTCTCGGCATGATCGCGGCCGAGCGGCACCGTCGTCTCACCGGCGAGGGGCAGCTCGTCCGCATCGCGCTCTCCGACGTCGCCTTCGCCACCGCGGGCAATCTCGGCTACATCGCCGACGTGCAGGTGAACGGCGCCCATCGCCCGCATTATGGCAACGACGTCTTCGGCGCCTATGGCCGAGATTTCGCGACCCGGGACGGTCGGCGCCTGATCGCGGTGGCGATCACCCGCGGCCAGTGGGAGTCGCTGAAGAAGGCGACCGGCCTCGGCGATAAATTCGAGCTGGCGGCGCGCGCCCTCGACCTCGACTTCGCCAGGGAGGGCGACCGCTACGAGGGACGCGCGGCGATCACCGCGATCCTCGAGCGCTGGTTCGCGGCGCGGAGCTTCGCCGATGCATCGGCGGCGCTGGAGGGCGCCGGCGTCTGCTGGGGCCCCTACCAGACCTTCCACGAGATGCTGCACGACGATGCCCGCGCCTCCAGCAAGAATCCGATGTTCACCGAGGGGGAGCAGCCCGGCATCGGCCGCTATCTCATGCCCGGCAGCCCGCTCGACTTCGGCGCGGCGCCCCGCGAGCCGGCGGCGCGCGCGCCGGTGCTCGGCGAGCATACGGACGAGATCCTGCTGGGGGTGCTCAAGCTCTCCGAGCGCGCGGTCGGCGAGTTGCATGACAAGGGCCTGGTCGCGGGTCGGCTGGCCTGACCGGCGGATCCGGCTAGGTTAGCGGGGCCGCGTCCCTCGCTTCTCGACCTGCCAGGGCCCGGGGTCCTGCAGCCCGACCAGCAGCTCGTGGAGCGCGCTGCCGTTGAACGGCTTGCGGATGCCGGCATCGGCGCCGAGCTTGGTGGCGAGCCGCACGTAGTCAGGCCGGCCATAGCGTCCGCCGCCGGACATGGCGACGATCTTGACGCTGGCGCGCTCGCGGCGGATCTCGCGCATCAGCTCGATGCCGTCCTTCCCCGGCATGACGAGGTCGGTCAGGATCAGCGCCGGCCGGTGCTCGAGAAAGAGCGCCAGGGCCTCGATGCCGTCATGGGCGGTGATGACGGCGTAGCCGAGATCCTCGAGCGTCAGCCTGAGGGCGTCGCAGATCGCGCGGTCGTCGTCGACGACCAGGACGGTGCCGTTGTCCCGAAGGCCGATGCCTGGCGGGCGGCCGGCATCGGATGACGTGCTTCCCATCGCACGCTCTCGCTCGTTGTGCCGTTAACATTCATTTAAATTACTGCCGATGGAAGTGAAGAGGAACTTTGGGGCCGTACCGCGCATGTATGCGGGGTTGCGCGGCCCGGTGGGGCTCCCGGGAAGCGTCCACGGTCATGGGCGAGGGCGGATCGCGGCAGTAGTCCCTGACAGGAGCGGGGGTTCCACGCTATCACTGACGGCAACTGCCTCGACCATCAGGTGATTCCCGTGACGCAGCAGAGACACAGCCAGCCCCACGCCTACCACAACGCGCGCTTCCTGGAGAGCAAGGACGCGCGTTCCCTGCGCATCCTCTCGGAATACCTGGAGCCGCTGTCGCGCTTCCAGCGCCACGGCGTGCAGGACACCATCGTGTTCATGGGCTCGGCGCGCCTCAAGTCGCGGGACGCCGCCACCGCCGCGCTGGCGGCGGCGAAGCAGGCGGGGACGGGGGTGGCCGAGGCAGAGACGGCGCTGGAGCTCGCCGGCTACTACGAGGCGGCGCGCGAGCTCGCCGGCCGCCTCACCAATTGGTCGAAGGGCCTCGGCAGCGAGGATCGCCGCTTCGTCGTCTGCACCGGCGGCGGTCCCGGCATCATGGAGGCGGCCAATCGTGGCGCCTCGGAGGCGAAGGGCCTCAACGTCGGCCTCACCATCTCGATCCCCAACGAGGAGTTCGACAACCCCTTCATCAGCCGCGAGCTCCACATGCACTTCCATTACTTCTTCATGCGGAAGTTCTGGTTC
>DATKPX010000494.1:0-8612 GCA_035523855.1 Allostellaceae bacterium | reverse complement strand
CGCCTGGGTCGCGGCGCTGGCGCTCGCGGTGGCGGCGCCGTTCGGGGTCAGCAGCTATCATCTCTTCCAGCTCACCGAGGTGCTGGTCTATGCGATCGCGCTCGTCGGCCTCAACCTGCTGACCGGCTATAACGGGCAGATCTCCCTCGGCCACGGCGCCTTCTATGCGATCGGCGCCTATGCGACGGCGATCCTGGTGCATCAGGGCGCGCTGCCCTATTGGGTCACCATCCCGATCGCCGGCGCCGTCTGCCTCGTCATCGGGTTCCTCTTCGGCCTGCCGGCGCTCCGCCTCGAGGGCCTCTATCTCGCGCTCGCCACCTTCGCGCTGGCCCTGGTGACGCCGCAGATCCTGAAATTCAAGGCATTCGATGCGTGGACCGGCGGCGTTCAGGGCATCCTCCTCGACAAGCCCGACGCGCCCTGGGGCCTGCCGCTCGACGGCGACCAGTGGCTCTATTTCCTCGCCCTCGCGCTGGCGCTGCCGCTGCTCTGGCTCGCGCGCAACCTGGTTGAGAGCCGCGTCGGCCGCGCCATGGTGGCGATCCGCGATCATCCGGTGGCGGCGGAGACCATGGGCGTCGATATCGCGATCTATAAGGCGCTCACCTTCGGCGTGAGCGCGCTCTATACCGGCATCGCGGGATCGCTGGCCGGCATCGTGACCGGCTTCGTCGCGCCCGACAGCTTCACCATCCTCTTGTCGCTGAGCCTGCTGGTGGGGGTGGTGGTGGGCGGGCTCGCCTCGATCTCCGGCGCCTTCTTCGGCGCGCTCTTCATCGTCTTCGTGCCGAACTATGCCGACCAGATCTCCGATCTCCTGGGCGAGCGCGCCAAGGCGCTGCCCTGGGCGATCTACGGGCTGCTGCTGATCGCCTTCATGTATGTGATGCCGTCAGGCGTGGTGGGTCTCATCCGATCCATCGCGGCACGGGCCGCCGGCGAGCGCTCGCGGCCACCCTGAGTACCGCCATAACCGACCGCGGGATCGTCCGCGGCTTGATGCAGAGGAGGAAACCATGCTGTCACGACGGAGATTGCTGCAGACCACCGCGGCCTCGGCGGCGCTCATCGCCGGCGGCGCGCGCCTCGCCGCCGCCGCCAACGCGCCCGGCGTCACCGATACCGAGATCAAGATCGGCCAGACCATGCCCTATAGCGGTCCGGCCTCGGCTTATGGCGCGATCGGCAAGGGCGAGCTCGCCTATTTCACCAAGGTGAATGCCGAGGGCGGCGTCAACGGCCGCAAGATCACGCTCTTGAGCCTCGACGACGGCTACAGCCCGCCGAAAACGGTGGAGCAGATCCGCCGCCTCGTCGAGCAGGAGCAGGTCGCCTTCATCTTCCAGAGCCTGGGCACGCCCAGCAACTCGGCGATCCAGAAATATCTCAACGACAAGAAGGTGCCGCAGCTCTTCGTCGCCACCGGCGCCACCAAGTGGGGCGACCCGCAGCACTTTCCCTGGACCATGGGCTGGCAGCCGAGCTACCAGACCGAGGCGCACATCTACGCGAAGTCGATCCTCGCCAACCAGCCCCAGGGCAAGATCGGCGTCCTCTACCAGAACGACGATTTCGGCAAGGACTACCTGATCGGCCTCAAGGACGGGCTCGGCGACAAGGCGAAGACGATGATCGTCAAGGAGGTCTCCTACGAGGTGAGCGACCCCACGGTCGACAGCCAGATCGTCAGCCTGCAATCCTCCGGCGCCGATGTCTTCCTCAACGCGACGACGCCGAAATTCGCCGCGCAGGCGATCCGCAAGACCTTCGACATCGGCTGGAAGCCGGCGCACTACCTCACCAACGTCTCGATCTCGGTGGGTTCGGTGCTGCAGCCGGCGGGTCTCGAGAAGGCGGCCGGCATCGTCACCGCCGACTACCGCAAGGACGCCAGCGATCCGCGCTGGAAGGACGACGCCGGCTACAAGGAGTGGCACGCCTTCATGGACAAGTACATGCCCGGCGCCGACCTCGCCGACAACGACTATCCCTACGGCATGATGGCGGCGATGACCCTGGTGCAGGTGCTGAAGCAGTGCGGCAGCGATCTCTCGCGGGAGAACGTGATGAAGCAGGCGGCGAGCCTCAAGGAGCTCGAGCTGCCGATGCTGTTGCCGGGCATCAAGATCAACACCTCGGCGACCAACTTCTTCCCGATCCGCCAGATGCAGCTGCAGCGCTTCGACGGCAAGAGCTGGCAGCTCTTCGGCGACGTGCTGAGCGGCTGAGAGGGCGGAGCGAGCCCCGGAACGGAAAGGGCCTGGCCGCGGAACGCGGCCAGGCCCTTCCTTTCAGGCTCCGGCAGCACTGCTGCCGGACGAATGCACCCTACGGGTTACTTTTTCTTCTTGGCCTTCTTCTTGACCTTGCGCTTTGCCTTCTTGGTCTTCGAGGCCTTGGCGGCCGCGGCGGACCGGGTCTTGCGACGCTTAACTTTAGGCATGGATCTGATTCCATGTAGGTTGCAGGAAGCCCCAATATACAGAAAATTCCTTGACAAGAAATAAGAAAAGTAATTCCCGGGCACCCCGCTCGCAAGGAGAGCGCGTCGACGCCACGATCAGAGTCAGAAAACGGCAAGTGAATCTCCCACGCGACCGCGTAGAAGTGCAGGATTCATGCGGGTTTCTTACGTATTCACTCGAACAGCGCCGAGCCAAGTAATGAATCGTTAACCCCGCCTCGCGCGGGCGTCCGCGCCGGCGGCGGCGGCTCACTGCAGGCGGGTTTTGAGGTCCTGGAGGAGCGCCGCCGTCGCGAATCGGAGTCGCGAGTCGCGCTCGCGCTCGATTGAGCGCTCCAGCGACTGGCGCGCGGCCCCCAGATTGCCGAGCGCCGCGTTGACAACGCCGTGCTCGCGCAGGAGCTCGGCGCGGTCGGGCGCGAAGAGCAGCATGGTGTCGATGACGACCAGCGCCGCCTCCGCCTGGCGGTTCTCCAGGAGCCGGCGCTTCAGGTTGTTCTGCAGCCGCAGCAGCACCTCGCGGTCGGAAACCGCCGCATAGTGCGGCGGCGCCAGCTCCTGCTCGCCGCCGCCCACCCGCTTCAGCAGATGGCGCAGCTCCGCCGCGCTCTGGACGCCGCCGCCGTTGAAGGGGTCGAGGATGAAGCGGCCGTCCGCCGCCTCGAGCGAGATCAGGAAATGGCCCGGGAAGGCGAGCCCCGCCATCCGCCAGCCCTGCGCGCGCCCGGCATGGAGATAGAGAATGCCGAGCGCCACCGGCAGCCCCTTGCGCCGGTCGATGACGCGCATGAGGTTGGCGTTCTGCAGATCATCGTAGGTCAGGCTGTCGCCCGCATAGCGGTGCGCGCGGAGGATCACCTCGGCGAGCGCCGCCGCCTGCTCGCGCCCGTTGGCGGCACCGGATGCCGCCTCGGCGAGATCGCGGGCGAGCACCGCCAGGTGCCGGTGATAGCGCTCGAGGTCGACGCGCGGGCGGTCGAGGGAGGCAAGCGCCAGCGCGGCGGTGCCGATCGGCAGCACCGCGCCCGCCTCGGCGGCGAGCGCCTTCAGATAGGAGAGCGCGCCGTCGCGGTCGCCGAAGGGGATGTGGTCGGAAGCGCTGGTCATCCCCTCCGATCGCTCATTGCAGGGGCTTCACCTCGATCTTGTCGCCGGCGCTCACCGGGGCGGCGCCGCTCACCGGCGCCGAGTTGACCGGCGCGGGCGCCGCGTCCGCCGCCGGCATCTGCTGCACCGGCGCGGGGGACGCGGTCGTGGGCTGGCTCTCCGGCGGCGCGCCGGGACGGATCTGCACGTAGGAGACCACGCGGCGCACGTTCGGGATGTTGCGGGCATAGCCGGTGACGCGGTTGAGCTCGTCCTGGGTGCGCGCCGAGCCGATCAGATAGACCACATGGTCGGTGGTGGTGATGGTGTAGTTGAGCGAGCGGATGTCGCCGTCCCAGGTCAGCTCGTTCCTGAGCCGGGTGGAGATCCAGTCGTCGTTGAAATCGTCAGAGGTGGTGGTGTCCGGTCCGATCTCCACCTCGTTATAGACCTGCTTCACCCCCTTCACCTGCCAGGCGCGCTTCACCGCCTCGTCGCGCCATTCCGGATTGGGGACCCGGCCGGTGATCAGCACGCGGCCTTCATAGATGTTGCAGTTCAGCTGGTGAGTCATGTCGGTGTTGTATTTGTCCCAGGACTGGGTGATCACCGACTTGAGGGTGGCATCGCTGATGTTGTCGCCGATGCTGCGCTCCTGCGCCATGGCATAGCCGCCGGCGGTGCCGGCGGCGCCCACGGCCGCCACCACGCAGCCCGGCAGCACGGTGACGAGGCCGATCGCGGCGATGGGGCCCAGCAGCGAGCGCTGGCGCGTGTGCTCTGGCAAGAGAGTCGTCCTCCGTCGATCGCGGGCCGCCCTCCGGCCCGCACTCTATAGTGAATCACCAGGACTGTGGCGCCAAGCGGGCAACCGCGAGTCGATTTTGCGGCAATCAGAAATCGCCCTCGCGCCAGGCGTCGATCAGGTGCTGCGGCAGCCGTCCCGGCGTCACCAGCATGAGATCGAAACGCACGGCGAGCCGCGCAAGATCCGGGCGCCGAACGAGAAAATGCCCGACCGCGCGCTCGATGCGGCGGCGCTGGCGCGGCGTCAGCGATTCGTTCGCCCGGCCGCGGTCGTCGCGCGACTTCACCTCGATGGCGGCGAGCGCGCCGCCCCGGCGCGCCAGGATGTCGATCTCGCCAACCGCGACTCGATAATCCCGCGCCACGATTCGATAGCCCTTGAGGCGGAGCCACCAGACGCAAAGGCTCTCCGCCAGCCTGCCGCGCCGCTCGGCGCCGCGCCGCCGCGCGGTGGTCACGCCGGCCGCTTGCCGGCCAGCGCCAGCGCGCGGGCATAGATCTCGCGGCGCGGCAGCCCGGTCTCCGCCGCCACCGCCGCGCTCGCCTCGCGCACGCTCCGGGTCCGGAGCGCGTCGCCGATGCGCTGGTCGAGCTCTTCCGCCGAGAGTGCCGGCACGTCCGCGGCGGGCGGTCCCACCACCAGCACGATCTCGCCGCGCGGCGCCTCGCCGGCACCATAATGCATCGCCAGCTCGCCGAGCCCGCCGCGCCGCACCTCCTCGTGCAGCTTGGTGAGCTCGCGGGCGATCGCCGCCGGCCGGTCGCCGAGCACGTCAGTCATGTCGGCGAGCGCCTCGGCGAGCCGCGGCGCCGTCTCGAAGAAGACGAGGGTGGCGGGCACGCGCGCGAGCTCGCCCAGCGCCTGCCGGCGCTGCCCCTGCTTGGGCGGCAGGAAGCCCGCGAAGAGGAAGCGGTCGGTCGGCAGCCCCGCCACCATCAGCGCCGCCAGCATCGCCGAGGGGCCGGGGATCGCGGTGACGGCGATCCCCGCCGTGACGGCGGCCTGCACCAGCTTCAGCCCGGGATCGCTGACGAGCGGCGTGCCCGCATCGGACACCAGCGCCACCGCCGCGCCGGCCTGCAGGCGCGCCAGCAGTTTCGGCCGCATGATGTCTGCATTGTGGTCGTGATAGGCGACGCGCTCGGTGCTGAGCTCGAAGCGCCGGGCGAGGGTGGCGGTCACCCGCGTATCCTCGCAGGCGATGAGTTCGACGCGCCGAAGCACTTCAAGGGCACGCAGCGTGATGTCGCCGAGATTGCCGATCGGCGTCGCCACTATATAAAGGCCGGCAGCGAGCGCTCCAGTGCTCACGGCCCCCTGGGGACCTTCCGATTTACTTCGCGGAGGGCCCTCGATAGGCTCTCGCCCGACCCTGCCGGAGGCCGCGCGTGAGTCCCGCTCTTCCCGTGCTCTCGAGTTTCTGCCGCCGGTATGGCGCGGCATCGGCGCTCCTTCTCGCCCTGGTGCTGGCGGGCTGTGGCGGACCGAAAGTAGCGAGACCGCCGGGCCCGCCGCAAGCGACGCCGCTGACCGCGCCGCCGGAGGCGCCGACCCCCAGCGAGCTGCCGCCGCTGGAGACGCCGCAGCCGGTCAATCCGCAGCTCGGCGGACCGGGCGTCGCCGGCGTGCTGCTGCCGCTCTCCGGCCCCAACGCCGCGCTTGGCCAGGGCATGCTGGACGCGGCGCAGATGGCGCTTTTCGACGTGCCGGACGCGCATCTGACCCTGCTGCCCCGCGACACCCGCGGTACGCCCGATGGCGCGGCGGCGGCGGCGCGCGATCTCCTGGACCAGGGCGTCCGCATCCTGATCGGCCCGCTCACCGCGGGCGAGGTGAGCGCGGTGAAGCCGATCGCGCAGGAGCGTGGCGTGCCGGTGCTCGCCTTCTCCACCGCCGCCAACCTCGCCGGCGACGGCACCTATCTCATGGGCTTCCTGCCCGGCGAGGAGGTGCGCCGGGTCGTCACTTTCGCCCATGACAAGGGCGCGCAGCGCTTCGCCGTGCTGGCGCCGGCGACGCCGTACGGCAAGGTGATCACCGATGCGCTCCGCGACGTGGCGCAGCAGCAGAAGCTGACGGTGGTGCAGAGCGTGAGCTTCGATCCCAACGCCGTCGATCCCTCGCCGGCGGTGCGCAGCCTCGCCCGCTACGACGCCCGCAAGGCGGCGCTCGATGCCCAGCGCCAGCAGCTGCAGCTCGCCCGCGACCCCGCCTCGCAGGAGGCGCTGAAGCGCCTCAGCGATCAGCAGCTCGCCGGCGACGTGCCGTTCGACGCGGTGCTGCTGCCGATCGGCGGCCAGCAGCTCAAGACCATCGCGCCGATGCTGCCCTCCTACGGCCTCGACCGCACGCGGGTGCATTATCTTGGCACCGGCCTCTGGGACGATCCCTCCCTCCTCGCCGAGCCCGATCTCGACGGCGCCTGGTACGCCGCCCCCGATCCCGCCGGCCGCGCCGATTTCGAGAAGCGCTTCCAGGCGCTCTACGGCCACCCGCCGCCGCGGCTGTCGACGCTCTCCTATGACGCGACCGCGCTCGCCGCGGCGCTGACCCGCGGCGACCAGGGCGCCAACTTCACCGTCGAGGCGCTCGACAACGAGAACGGCTTCCTCGGACTCGACGGCATCTTCCGCCTGCGCCCCGACGGCCGCGTCGAGCGCGGCCTCGCGGTGATCGAGATCCACAAATCGGGCGCGGTGATCGTCGGCCCGGCCCCGCAGAGCTTCGGCGCCGGGTTCTGAGTCGAACGCCACGGGCTGCAAGGGAGCGCGTCGAAGGACGCGCAATATCAAACCAGAGCTACCCCAGCAACGCCGTCAGCACCGCGTTGAGGCGCTGGCGGCCGGCGGCGGTGGCGGCGAGGCGCTCCTCGTCGAGGTTGAGGAAGCCCGCGACGATCAGCGACGTGAGCGAATGCTCCTCGAGGACGGATTCGATCTCGCCGCCGATCGCGGCGCGAAAGCGGTCGCGGGTAATCCCCTCGGCAAGCCGGAGACCCATCATCAGCAGCTCCTCGAGGCGCTCCTGCAAGGTCAGGACGACGCGCTCCTCGCTGCCATGGCCCTGGCGCTCGGCGGCGGCGAGCCAGGTCTCGGGCGCGCGGAACTGGCGGGTGGCGATGCGCCGGCCGTCGAGCGTGAGCCGCCCATGGGCGCCCGGGCCGACGCCGACGTAATCGGCGGAATGCCAGTAGGCGAGGTTGTGGCGGCACTCGGCGCCGGGCTGCGCGTGGTTGGAGATCTCGTAGGCGGGAAGTCCGGCGGCGGCGAGCCGCGCCTGGGTCGTCTCGTAGAGCTGCGCCTGGGTCTCCTCGTCGGGAAGCGCGAAGTCGCCGCGCGCATGGGCGGCGGCGAAAGCGGTGCCGGGCTCGATGGTGAGCTGGTAGACCGAGAGGTGCTCGCCGGCGAGAGCGAGCGCCCGCTCCAGCTCCGCCTCCCAGCCCGCGACCGTCTGCCCTGGCCGCGCGTATATAAGGTCAAAGGAGAAGCGCTCGAAATGGCGGCGCGCGACGTCGAGGGCGGCGAGCGCCTCGCGGCTGTCATGGGCGCGGCCGAGGAATTTGAGCGCGGCATCGTCGAGGGCCTGCACACCCAGGGAGGCGCGGTTGACGCCGGCGGCGCGGAAGTCGCGGAAGCGCTCCGCCTCCACCGAGGTGGGATTGGCTTCCAGCGTGATCTCGACGGCGGGATCGAGCGGCCAGCGTTTGGCGATCCGATCGAGGACCGCCGCCACCGTCGGCGCCGACATCAGCGAGGGCGTGCCGCCGCCGAAGAAGATCGAGGTGACGGCGCGGCCCGAGGTCGCCGCCGCGTAGTGATCGAGATCGGCGAACAGCGCCTGGCGCCAGCGATCCTCGTCGATCGCGGCGCGCACATGGCTGTTGAAATCGCAGTAAGGACACTTCGACTTGCAGAATGGCCAGTGGACGTAGATCGCGAATTCGGCGGTGGCGCTCATGAGGGGCCGGGCGCGAAGCAGGCGGCGACCAGCTTGCGGAAGGCCTGGGCGCGGTGGCTCACCCGATGCTTCTGCGCCGGCTCGATCTCGCCGAAGGTGAGCGCCGAACCCTCGGGCAGGAACATCGGGTCGTAGCCGAACCCCCTGCTGCCGCGCGGCGGCCAGACCAGCCTGCCATGCGCCTCGCCGCGGAAGATCTCGAGATGTCCGTCGGGCCAGGCGAGCGCCAGCACCGCGACGAAATAGGCGCGCCGGTCCGCCATGCCGGCAAGCCGCTCCTCGACCCGGCGCATG
>DATKPX010000493.1:0-8256 GCA_035523855.1 Allostellaceae bacterium | reverse complement strand
ACTTCTTCAGCACGGTGAGTATCTCGCCGGTCATCGCGTCGCACTGGGTGAAGAGGCTGTCGAAGTCCTGCTGCGGCCGCATCAGCAGGGTGCGCACGCGGGAGATCTCCTGCGTCGTGGTGCGGTCGGTGCGATAGGCGCGCACCAAGCCGTTCAGCTTCTCGATGATGGACTTGACCTCGCCGTAGCGCTCGCGCAGCGCCTCGATGTAGGAGAGCTCGCGGGCGAGATCGTCGATGCGGTCGACCACTTCCTGCTTGCGCGCGCGGCCCATGCCCAGCTTCTCGGCGACATCGCCGAAGGCCTGGTCGATGCGCTGCTTGGTGGAGGGGTCCTCCACCAGCTGCTCGAGCTGCGCCAGATCGACGATCACCGACTCCTCGCCGGCGAGCCAGGAGGCGAGCTGCAGGCTGAGGCGGCCCTTGGCGATCATGCGATGGCGCTCCTCGACCGACCAGGAGGCGCTGCCGTCGAGGATCTCGCGCGGGATGGAATCGTTCGGCCGGATCTCCTTCACGTAGCGCAGGCTGCGCTCGATGACGCCCAGCAGCTCGGCGTCGACGGAATCCGGCTTGATGTTGAATTCCTGGCGGACGGTATCGAGGCTGAGGGCCACCTGGAGGTCGCCCAGCAGCACGTGGAAGGCGGGATCCCGCTGCCCCTTGGTCAGCGCGAAGCGCGCGCCAGGCACGGTGAAGACCTTGTTCTCAAAAGCGAAATGCGTGCTGCGCGGACCCCGCTTGCGGTCCATCGTCGGGGCTTTGGCATCGCTCATCGCGGCCTGCCCCGGCCCGCCGGCTGGCCGGCCGGCGATCGGCCCGATGTTCCGGCCGCAGCGAAGACGCTCGCCATAATACCTGTTGCTCCCGAGGGCTTTACCCGCGCCGGCAGCCTAGACCAGGGTGGTAAACACTCGATGAAGTGGCTGTTCCGGCACCGAAATAGGCAGTCGGTACAGGACCTAAGGCCTAATACTCGCCGAAGAGGAAGGCGAGCAGCACGAAGCGGCGCCCGGCCCGCACCTCCAGCGCCTCGTGCAGCATCGAGCAGGAAAAGACGATCGCGGCGCCGGTGGCCGGCCGGTAGAGCTGCTCGCCATATTCGGGAAAGCGCAGCTCGCCGCCCTCGAACTCCGGGGTATTGAGGTTGAGCGACATGGCGAAGCGGCGGTGCGCCGCGATCACCTCTGAATCGTCGCGGTGGCCATGCGCCTCGCCCCCGCGCATGCCCGTGTAGCAGCCGATGCGCATGCGCTCGCGGCGGGTCACCGGATACTGGAACGCCTTGCGCACCTCCGGAAAGAGCCGACTGCCGAGCTTGCCGTCGATGAAGGAGGTGGTGTCGCGATCGACGACCCAGTGGTCGATGCGATCGCCGCGGCCATAATCGGGGACCCGCATCTTGTAGTCGGTGGTCATCTTGTCGTCGCCGTGGCCGGGCTCGAGGAACACCTTGCCGCGGGTCTCGTAGACCTGGATGAGGCGGCGGCACTCTTCGGGGCTCAGTACATCCGGCACCACCAGCACTGGCGCATGCGGCACCAGCACCGCCGCGCGGTGCTCGGCGACGACCGCGACGACCGCCGCCAGCGCGCCCTCGCCCTGCTCGCCCGGCGCGCCCTTCAGGATGCGGGCGACGTGATAGCTGTGCCGCAGCACGATCGTGGTGGGCTCCCGCGGGCTGGCGCTGAAGCCGGCAAAGGCCTTGCCGTCGCGATCCAGCAGCACGGGAAAAGGCAGCGGCGCCAAGTCGGCGGGCGGCGCTGCAGCCGCCACCACGAAGACGCGCGCGCCCTGCTGCCGCAAGGCGGAATGAACATCGGCGAGGGTCGATGCCGCGCTCGCCAGCGCCGCCGGATCGAGACGCGGCCAGAAGACGAGCACCAGCGGATGCCCCGCAACATCGTCGCCGCGCAGATCCACCGTGTCACCATCGCGCGTCGGCAGCGCACAGGGCGGCGCGATGTCGCCGACGGCGAGCGGCGCGCGGAATGCCGGGGAATTGCGGGAAGCGGTCGGGAGCACCATGCGAGCCTCGCGCCCTAGGTAACAGATCGCCTTGCCGGCGGCAATCGAGGCGCCCGTCCGCCTCGACGCTCGCAGCGACCGGCATTGCGATGGATCAAAGACTTCCTAGATCAGTAGAGGCTAAGACGGATGAAATTTCGGGAGGTCCCCCATGCAACTGCCGCTGCAAATCACCTTTCGCAACATCGATGCTTCCGAGGCGGTGGAGGCGAAGGTGCGCGAGCGTGCGGCCGAGCTCGACCAGTTCTACGATCGCATCACCGGTTGCCGGGTGACCATCGAGGCGGCCACCCGCAAGCGTCAGAAGGGGCGGCTCTATAACGTCCGCGTCGATCTCACGGTTCCCAACCGCGAGATCGTGATCAACCGCAACTCCGACGCCGACCATTCCCACGAGGACATCTATGTCGCGGTGCGCGATGCCTTCGACGCCGCGCGCCGCCAGTTGCAGGATCACGTCCGCCTCAGCCGCGGCGACTGAAAAGTCGCGGCGCCCCCCGAGCCTCATCCCCGCGCCCGCGCCAGCACCGGAGCCGCGGGCTTGAGGCGCTGCAGCGCGGCGGCGAGCCGCTCCCCGGCATGGCGCCGGTCCCTGAAAATCATGGCTCTCCGACCGCCGCGAACACGTAGCCCGGCAATAATCGTTGTGCATCGCAACAGTATTTCGCAATGCGACACGCCTCAGCGCGAAGTTGCTTTAACAATAATTTATCGAGACTCGCACGAAAGTTCAGTTGACCTACATCAGGTCTTGAGAGAAGAGCAGTTGGTATGAGGAAGAACAGATCTGGGGCGCACGAGGAAACGATGATGAAGACCGGCACCAGCGAGCGCACGGAGAGCATGGAGCTCGAACAGCGGCACCGCATCCAGAAGCTGCGGTGGCTCGGCATGCACGAGGAGGCGGATCGCCTCGCCAGCGCGACCGCGCGGCCGGCACGCAGCGAGCGCAAGGTGCCGCTGCCGAATGCCTGCCCGGACACGGATTGAGCGTCGGGCCGGCGCCACCAGAGGCCAAGCCGCAACGCCCGGATTCCCGCCCGCCCACCCCGGCGCAGGATGAGACGATCGCGTTCCTCGCCCGAGGTGCGAGCTACGGCGATGCCGGGGCCGCCGTCGAGCGGATCGAGACTCACGTCTCCCTGATTTTCCTGGTCGGCGCGCGCGCCTTCAAGATGAAGCGCGCCGTCACCTTCTCCTATCTCGACTACGGCACGCTCGCTCTGCGCCGGCGCTATTGCGAGGCGGAGCTGGCGCTGGGAAAGCGCCTGGCGCCGACGCTCTATCGGACGCTTCACGCGGTGACGCGCGAGGCCAGCGGCGCGCTGGCGCTCGACGGCAAGGGCGAGCCGGTGGAGTTCCTGCTGGAGATGCGGCGCTTCGGCGAGGCCGATCTCTTCGACAAGCTGGCGACCCGAGGCCTTCTCACGCCCACCCTGATGCGCGAGACCGCCGACGCGATCGCCGGCTTCCACGCCGCCGCCGAGCCCGATCCCGGCCATGGCGGCAGTGCCGCGATCCGGGCGGTGATCGAGGACTGCGACGCCAATCTCCGTCGCGCAACCGGCGTCTTCGAGGCCGGACAGGCGGAGGCCTTGCATGCCGCCCTCGCTGCCGCGTGGCGGCAGGCGGCGCCGCTCCTCGACCGGCGCCGCACCGAGGGCAAGGTGCGGCGCTGTCACGGCGATCTCCACCTCCGCAACATCTGCCTGCTCGACGGCAAGCCCACGCTCTTCGACGGCATCGAGTTCAGCGCGGAGATCGCGTCGATCGACGTGCTTTACGACCTCGCGTTCCTGCTGATGGACCTGCATCACCGCAAGCACGATGAGCTCGGCAATCTCGTCTTCAACCGCTATCTCGACCGCACCGGCGATACCGGCGGCCTCGCGGCGCTGCCGCTTTTCCTCGCGCTGCGCGCCGCCATTCGCGCCCATGTGACGGCGGCGGCGGCGCTGCAGCATCCCGACGGCGCCGGCGCCGGCGCCGAGCAGGCGCGCGCCTATCTCGCCCTCGCCCGCGAGCTGCTGCGGCCGCGCGCGCCGCGGCTGATCGCCATCGGCGGCGTCAGCGGCACCGGCAAGAGCAGCCTCGCGCGGGCGGTGGCGCCGGAGCTGGGACCGGTACCGGGCGCGCGCATGGTGCACACCGACGTCATCCGCAAGCGCCTCTCCGGCGTCGCGCCGGAGACCCGCCTGACCGTCGCGGCCTATAGCCGCGAGATGAACGATCGCGTCTATGGCTCTCTCTACACCGAGGCGGAAGCGGCGCTCCGCGCCGGCTACGCCGCCATCGCCGATGCGGTCTTCCTGCTGCCGGAAGAGCGCGCAGCGATCGCGGCCACCGCGCGATCGGCCGGCGTTCCCTTCATCGGGATCTGGCTCGAAGCGCCGGAGGACGTGCTGGCGAAGCGGATCGCCGCGCGCCACGGCGACATCTCCGACGCCAATGTGGAGGTGCTGCGCCTGCAGCTCAGTCACGATCCCGGCGCAATCGACTGGCACCGGCTCGACGCCGGCAGGGCGATCGACGATCTCGCCGCCGCAGTACGCGCGCTGCCGGCGACCTAGCGCTGCTCCTTCGCCGCCACGATGCCCTCGCGCACGAGCGCGTCGATCTCCGCCTCCTTGAGGCCGAGGCTCAGCAGCACGGCCCGGGTATCGGCGCCGGCCTGCGGCGGATCCTGCCGCACCGAGAAGACGGCATCGTCGATCTCGATTGGCAGGCGCGGCACCTTGACGATCTTGCCGTCGGGGAGCCGCGTCTCGCGCAGGCGGCCGCCGGCGTTGAGGTGGGGATCGTCGATGAGATCGGTCGGCATGTTGACCGGCGCGAAGGCGAGCTCCGCCGCATCCGACTTCGCGACCAGGTCCGCGGTGGAGAATTTCTTGAAGAACTCGGTCAGCAGCGGGACGAGGCTCGGCCGCGCCGAGACCCGGCTCGAATTGCTGCGGAACTCCGGCACCGCGAGCAGGTCCGGGCGGTCGAAGACGGCGCAGAAGCGCCGCCATTGGGTGTCGGTGACGATCCCGATGAAGATCGGCTTGCCTTCCTTGCTGTGGAAGATGTCGTAGACGCCCCAGGCGCTGTTGCGCACGGACATCGGCACCAACGGCAGCGGCAGATAGGCGGCGTTGACCATGTGCTGGCCGACCAAAAACGCCGCCGCCTCGAAGAGGCCGGAGACGACGTGGCTGCCCTTGCCGGTCTCGTCGCGCTGGCGCAGCGCCGCCAGCACGCCGATGACGGCGCCGAAGCCGCCCATGATGTCGATGACCGAGGCGCCGGCGCGCAGCGGCTGGCCCGGCGGCCCGGTCATGTAGGCAAGGCCGCTCATCATCTGCACGACCTCGTCGAGGGCGCGGCGCTGCTCGTAGGGGCCGCTGAGGAAACCCTTGAGCGAGGCGTAGACGAGGCGCGGGTTGAGCCGCGCGACCTCCTCGTAGCCGAGCCCCAGCCGGTCCATCGTGCCGGCGGCGAAGTTCTCGACGAGAATGTCGCTGCTGCGGATCAGCGCCTCGATCGCCGGCCGCGCCACCGGCGATTTGAGATCGATGGCCAGGCTCTTCTTGTTGCGATTGTAGAAACCGAAGAAGCCGATGCCGGAGCCGATGAGGCGCCGCGTCGGGTCGCCGTCGGGCGCGGGCTCCACTTTGATCACCTCGGCGCCGAGATCGGCCAGCACCATCCCGGCGGAGGGTCCCATGATCGCATGGGAGAACTCCGCCACCCGCAATCCCCTGAGCGGCAGCGCGGCGGGCGTCTCGCCGCTGGGTTTCATGCCGGCGGCTGGCTCTGTATTAGGCAAGCGCGAACTCCCGATTGCGAGGAGATGAGCGTGCGAGGGTGGGGCGGAGCCTATCGTCGATGCCACCGGCAGGGCAACATGCTTTGCCGACCTCGCGACAATTGCGCCACCCGGCTCGCGGGTGCTTAAATCACGCCCTGCCGAGGAAGACGGAGACCGATCGCGATGAGCGCCGATGCCACGCCGCGCACCCTCTTCGAGAAGATCTGGGAGCGCCACAAGATCGTCGAGCGCGACGACGGCCAGACGCTGCTCTCGATCGACCGGCACCTGATCCATGACGGCTCGCGCCGCGCCTTCGAGGTGCTGGCGGAGCGCGGCCTGCCGGTGCGCCGGCCCGACCGCACCTTCGGCACGCCGGACCACTACGTTCCCACCGACAGCCGCTC
The DNA here is from genome assembly GCA_035523855.1 of Allostellaceae bacterium. Lineage (GTDB taxonomy): Bacteria > Pseudomonadota > Alphaproteobacteria > ATCC43930 > CGMCC-115725 > DASZHJ01. The sequence goes on along the minus strand of DATKPX010000493.1, from coordinate 2,032 downwards.
CCTCGACGCGATCGCCGATCCGGAAGGGCGCCGCATGGTCGAGACGATCACGCGCAACGCCGCCGCTCACAAGGTCACCGTCTTCGGCCTCGACGATCCGCGCCAGGGCATCATCCACGTGGTGGGGCCTGAGCAGGGATTGACCCAGCCCGGCCTCATCATGGTGTGCGGCGACAGCCACACCTCGACGCACGGCGCGCTGGGCGCGCTCGCCTTCGGCATCGGCGCCTCGGAGGTCGCCCATGTGCTGGCGACGCAGACGCTCTGGCAGCGCAAGCCGAAGACGATGCGGATCACCGTCGACGGCGCGCTCGGCGCCGGCGTCACCGGCAAGGACGTGATCCTCGCCATCATCGCCCGGATCGGCGCCGCCGGCGCGGTCGGCCACGCGATCGAATATGCCGGCAGCGCCATCCGCGACCTTTCCATGGAGGGCCGCTTCACCGTCTGCAACATGTCGATCGAGGCCGGCGGCCGCGCCGGCATGATCGCGCCGGACGAGACGACGATCGCCTATCTCGGGGGCCGCCCCTACGCGCCGAAAGGCGCGGAGTGGGAGGCGGCGGCGGCGTTCTGGCGCGCTCTCCCGAGCGATCCCGGCGCGCGTTTCGACCGCGAGGTGAGCCTCGACGGCGATGCCATCGCGCCGATGCTGACCTGGGGCACCAGCCCCGAGGACGCGGCGCCGATCACCGCGCGCGTGCCCGACCCCGCCGACGCCGCGGACGGCGAGCGTCGCGCGGCGATGGCGAAGGCGCTCGACTATATGGGCCTCGCGCCCGGCACGGCCCTCGCCGGCATTCCCGTGCAGCGCGTCTTCATCGGCTCCTGCACCAACAGCCGCATCGAGGATCTGCGCCTCGCCGCCAAGGTGGCGCGCGGCCGCAAGGTGGCGAGCGGCGTCCACGCCATGGTGGTGCCGGGCTCCGGCCTCATCAAGCGGCAGGCCGAGGCGGAGGGCCTCGACCGCGTGTTCACCGAGGCCGGTTTCGAGTGGCGTCATGCGGGCTGCTCCATGTGCGTCGGCATGAACGGCGACCTGGTGGCGGCGGGCGACCGCTGCGCCTCCACCTCGAACCGGAACTTCGTCGGCCGCCAGGGCAAGGGCGCGCGCACGCATCTCGTGAGCCCGATGATGGCGGCGGCGGCGGCGGTCACCGGCCGCTTCACCGACGTGCGCCAACTGCTGGGGAGCTGAGCGATGCAGGCTTTCACGCCTCTCGACGCGGTGGCGGCATCGATGCCGGTGCCGAATGTCGACACCGACCAGATCATCCCCGCGCGCTTCCTGCGCAAGTCGCGCCAGGACGGGTTCGGGCAGTATCTCTTCTACGATCTCCGCTTCGAGGACGGCGGCAAGGAGAAGCCGGGCTTCGTGCTGAACCAGCCGGCCTTCCGCAAACCACAGGTGCTGGTGGCGGAGCGGAACTTCGGCTGCGGCTCGTCACGCGAGCACGCGGTCTACGCGCTCTGGGACTATGGTTTCCGCGCGGTGATCGCGCCCAGCTTCGGCGACATCTTCTATGGCAACAGCGTCAAGAACGGCTTTCTGCCGATCGTGCTGCCGGCCGAGGCGGCGGCGGAGCTGCGCGGCGCAATCGAGGGCAATCCTGGCGCCCATGTCGCCGTCGACCTGGAGCAGCAGCAGGTGACCGGCCCCGGCGGCAGGCGCTACCGCTTCGAGATCGACCCCTTCCGCAAGCACTGCCTGCTGAAAGGCGTCGACGAGCTCGACTTCACCCTCGGCTATCGCGACGAGATCGCGCGGCACGAAGAGCGCGCCGCGCGGGAGATGAGCTGGCTTTAGGGATCACCGCGCGGCGCCTCGCGTCGGCGGGCGCGACAGCATCGTCGGCAGCCGTTCAGCTGCCCTTGCGGCCGCCGAGCACCGGGAAGAACACATCCTGCCAGGATTCCGGCTCATGCTTGATCTCGCCGGTCTCTGCCATGAAATGCGCGAATTTGAGAATGCCGGTGGGCGCCACGGAATAGCTCAGCGTGCCGTCGCTCAGCATCTGCAGCACCTCCGCCT
>DATKPX010000492.1:0-2953 GCA_035523855.1 Allostellaceae bacterium | reverse complement strand
GCGGACCGCGAGAACCACCGCGTGCAGATCTTCGACGGCGGCGGCAGGTACGAGGCGCAGTGGGCGAACCTGCACCGCCCCTGCGGCCTCTACATGCCCCAAGGCAAGCAGCCGATCTGCTACATCGGCGAGCTCGGCCCGGGCATGCCGGTCAACCTCCGGATTCCCAATCTCGGGCCGCGCCTCAGCATCGTGACCCATGAGGGAAAACTGCTGGCGCGCCTGGGCGCGCTCACCGCCGGCCTCGAGCCCGGCCGCTTCATCGCGCCGCACGGCCTCGCCGTCGACAGCCGCGGCGACATCTATGTGGGGGAGGTCGCCTACACCGCCTGGCCCAGCATTTTCGCCGATCAGCCCCGCCCCAGCCCGCTCCGCTCGCTGCAGAAGCTGGTGAAGGAGGGGTGAGAGTGCCGGCATCACCGCCTGGCGCCGGAACCGGCCACATGCCAGGCTCGCTTTGCCAAAGCCACGGGAGGTCAGCATGCGTGTGATGATGATGGGCGCGTTTTGCGCCATCGCGATGGTCTCGACGGCGAACGCCGCGATCAAGGAGGAGCCGGTCACCTATACGGACGGCGAGGCCACCATGAAGGGCTTCGTCGTCTACGACGACGCGGTCACCGCGAAGCGGCCCGGCATCGTCATGGTGCATGAGTGGTGGGGCATCACCAAGCACATCCACAACGAGGCGCATAAATTCGCGCAGCAGGGCTATACCGCCTTCATCGCCGACATGTACGGCGACGCCAAGACCGCCGACAATCCGACGGATGCCGGCGCGCTCTCCAGCTCGGTGATGAAGAGCCCGACGGTCATGGAGCAGCGCTTCAACGCCGCGCGCGACCAGCTCGCCAAGCAGGCCTCGGTCGATCCCAAGCGCATCGGCGCCGTCGGCTACTGCTTCGGCGGCGCGGTGGTGCTCAACATGGTGCGCGCCGGCGCCGACCTCGCCGCCGTCGCCGGCTTCCACGCCTCGCTCGGCCTCAACACCCCGGCGCCGGCGCCGGGAACCGTGAAGGCGAAGGTCCTCATCCTCAACGGCGCCGACGATCCCTTCGTGAAGCGCGAGCAGTACGCCGCGCTCAAGAAGGATTTCGATGCCGCCAAGGTCGACTACCGGATCGTCGAGTATCCCGGCGCGGTGCACGCCTTCACCAATCCCGAGGCCACCGAGCTCGGCAAGAAGTTCAACCTGCCGCTCCGCTACGACGCCAAGGTGGACCAGGAAGCGAAGGCCGAGGCCGCCAAGTTCTTTGCCGCCGACCTGAAGAAATAAGCGCGCCCGTGATTTGGCGGCTACAGGCGAAGGAGGGGTGAGCGCTCAGAGCCCCTCCAGCATGATCATCACGTCGGTCGCGGCGCTTCGGCGCAACGCGATGAGCGGCTGATATTCCGGCGCCTGGTACCAGTTCCTGATGGCCGCCAGGTCGGGAAACTCGATGATCACCACCCGATTGGGCTCCCAGCCCCCCTCCAGAATCTCGTGGGAGCCCACTTTGGTGAGGTAGCGGCCGCCGAAGCGCTCGATCATCGGCACCACCTTCGCCAGGTAGGCGTCGAACAGCGCAAAATCAGAGACGATGTGCTCGCCGATGTAGTAAGCGGCCATTCAAACCTCCCATCGGGCAACCCCCCATCGCGCGCCGTGGCGTGATCCGCCGGACCGGCTCATCCCGCCTGCCACTGCGCCAGCTCCACCGTGATGTCCTCGGGGCCGCGCAGGAAGACCAGCTTGCGGTCGTGAAACTCCATCACGCGGTTGCGCAGCTCGACGCCGGCGGCCGTCAGCTTGGCGATCTCGGCATCCAGGTTGTCGACGGCAAAGCAGACGTGATTGAAGCCGAGCTTGTCGAGGCGGTCGATGCCGGGATCGGGCAGCGGAGCGGGCCGCCGGTAGTGCAGCAGCTGCACCTCGATGTGGGGCGTGGCGTTCTCGAGGGCGAGCGTCACGTGATCCGCCTCGATGCCGGCGACCCCCATGTAGTCCGCCATGACCTTGCCGGTCACGACCGCGACCTTGCTCTCCTTGAATCCGAGCAGCGCGAAGAACGCCTTGGCCTTGTCGAGGTCGCGCACGACGACGGTGACATGATCGAAGCCCCTGACCATCGGTCGGGTTTCCTTCCGCTGACGCCAAGACGCTCATTCTAGCCGGGCTCGGGACGATGTCGATGCGGCCGGGCGGCCCACCTCGATGGGGAGGCGAGCGACAGCGCGGCCGCTACCGCACCCCGCCCGCCACATCGACGATCGCGCCGGTGACGTAGGAGGCTTTCTCCGAGAGGAGCCAGAGGATCGCCTCCGCCACCTCCAGCGCGCTGCCGGCGCGGCCGATCGGCATCTTGGGGCCGAGGCGCGTCACGCGATCGTCCTGGCCGGCGCGGGCGTGGATGTCGGTATCGATGAGGCCGGGCCGCACCGCGTTGACGCGGATGCCGACGCCGGCGGTCTCCGCGGCAAGCCCGGTCGTCATCGTGTCCATGGCGCCCTTGGAGGCGGCGTAGTCGATCCACATCTTCGGCGAGCCGGTGACGGCGCCGATCGAGGAGACATTGACGATGGCGCCGCCCTTGCCGCCGTGGCGGGTCGACATGCGCTTCACCGCCTCGCCGGCGGCGATCAGCGCCCCTACCACGTTGACGCGCATCAGGTCGAGGACGCTGTCGAACTGCATCTGCTCGACGAAGCGCCGCTCGGATCCCACGATGCCGGCGTTGTTGACGAGGGCGTTGAGCGGCCCGAACGCCTTGTCGCACTCGGCGAAGAGGCGAAGGATGTCGGCCTCCTTCCCCATATCGGCGGCGACCGCGATGGCGCGGCCGCCGGAGGCCGCGATGTCCTTCACGACGGCGTCGGCGGAGGCGCGGTCGCTCTGGTAGTTCACCACCACGTCGGCGCCTTGCTGGCCGAGGAGCCGCGCAGTGGCGGCGCCGATGCCGCGGCTGGCGCCGGT
>DATKPX010000491.1:0-4525 GCA_035523855.1 Allostellaceae bacterium | reverse complement strand
AATCCTCAGCGAGGAGGAGATCAATCGCCGCCACGCCGAGAAGGCGGCGAAGCGCAAGGCGGTGCGCGACCGCGTGCTCGCAACCAAGACCGAGGAGCGCGGACTCGTCATCCTCCACACCGGCACCGGCAAGGGAAAATCCACCGCCGCCTTCGGCATGGTGCTGCGGGCATTGGGCCACGGCATGCGCGTCGGCATCGTGCAATTCGTCAAGGGTGCCTGGAAGACCGGCGAGCGCGAGGTGCTGCAGCGCTTCCCCGATCTCGTCACCATCAAGGCGATGGGCGAGGGCTTCACCTGGGAGACTCAGGATCGCGCCCGCGACATCGCCGCCGCCCGCGCCGCCTGGGAGGCGGCCAAGGCGATGATCGCCGACCCCGCCTATCGCCTGCTGCTGCTGGATGAACTCAACATCGTCCTGCGCTATGACTATCTGCCGGTGGCGGAGGTGGTGGAGACGCTCCGGGCCAAGCCGCCCGACCTGCATGTCATCGTCACCGGCCGCAACGCCAAGCCGGAGCTCATCGAGATCGCCGATCTCGTGACCGAGATGAAGCTGGTGAAGCATCCCTTCCGCGCCGGCGTCAAGGCGCAGGCCGGCATCGAATTCTGAGCCAATCCTTAGAAGGAGGAATTATGAAGCGCATTCTGACACTGCTGGCGGCGGCGCTGCTGCTGGCCTCGACCCAGGTGGCGCGCGCCAGCGACCAGCAGGAGGTGGTGGATGGCGCCACCATCGTCGCCGACAAGATCCAGTCCCAGAGCGGCGCCGCCACCAACATCCGCGAGCTGCTGCATCGGGCGCGTGCCCTGCTGGTCGTGCCGTCCCTGCTGAAGGGCGGTTTCTTCCTGGGTGGCCAGGGCGGCACCGGCGTGCTGCTGGTGCGCGATCCCAAGACCAACACCTGGAGCTCGCCGGCCTTCTACGGCCTCGCCGGCGGCTCCTTCGGGCTGCAGATCGGCGTCGAGGTATCCGAGGTCGCGCTCATCATCATGACCGACAAGGCGCTCGAAGCGGTGCTGCAGAACGAGTTCAAGGTCGGCGCCGAGGCCGGCCTCACCCTCGCCACCGTCGGCGCCGGCGCCGAGGCCTCCACCACCTCCAACGTGGGCGCCGACATCTATTCCTTCTCGGAGTCGAAGGGCCTGTTCGGCGGCGTGGCGCTGCAGGGCGCGGCGCTCAATCCGAAGCCGGACTGGGACAAGATCTATTACGGCCGTCCGGTGACCACGCGGGAGATCGTGCTCGAGCGCAAGGCGGCGACCAGCGGCGCGACGCGGCTGCGCACCACCCTCGACAGCATCTCGCAGCACTGAGCATGGCGGCGGGGCTGGCCCGGCGGACCCCCGCCCTGATGCTGCAGGGCACGGGCTCGGATGTGGGGAAGTCGCTGCTGACCGCGGGGCTCGCGCGCGCCATGGCGCGCCGCGGGCTCCGCGTCAGCCCGTTCAAGCCGCAGAACATGTCCAACAACGCCGCCGTCACCGCGGAGGGCGGCGAGATCGGCCGCGCCCAGGCGCTGCAGGCGCGCGCCGCCGGGACGCCCGCCAGCGTCCACATGAACCCGGTGCTGCTGAAGCCGCAATCGGAGCAGGGCGCGCAGGTGGTCGTGCAGGGCCGCATCCTCACCAGCGCCGCCGCGCGCGAGTACCAGGAGCTACGCCGGCGCCTGCTGCCGCGCGTGCTGGAAAGCTTCGAGATGGTGGCGGCAGCGGCCGACGTGGTCCTGGTGGAGGGCGCCGGCAGCGCCGCCGAGACCAATCTCCGCAACGGCGACATCGCCAATATGGGCTTCGCCGAGGCGGCGGATCTGCCCGTCGTGCTGGTCGGCGACATCGACCGCGGCGGCGTGCTGGCGCAGATCTGCGGCACCCACCTGCTGCTGGCGCCGGCGGAGCGGCGGCGGCTTGCCGGCTACATCGTCAACAAGTTCCGCGGCGACGTCGCGCTGTTCGCCGGCGGCATCGAGGAGATCCGCCGCGTCACCGGCCTCGGCTCGCTGGGCGTGGTGCCCTGGTTCGAGCGCGCGCGCGAGCTCCCGGCCGAGGACGCGCTGGCGCTGGAGCGGATGCCCGCGCCGGCGCGCGCCGGCCGGTTCCGGATCGCGGTACCGCGGCTGCCGCGCATCGCCAATTTCGACGATCTCGATCCGCTGATGGCGGAGCCCGGCGTCAGCCTCGAGCTGGTGCCCGCCGGCCGGCCGCTGCCGCTGTGCGATCTCGTGCTGCTGCCCGGCTCGAAGGCGACGCTCGGCGACCTTGCCGCCTTGCGCGCCGAGGGCTGGGACATCGACATTCTCGCCCATGTGCGCCGCGGCGGCGCGGTGCTCGGCATCTGCGCCGGCTATCAGATGCTGGGCCGGAGCGTCGCCGATCCCGACGGCATCGAAGGCAAGCCCGGCAGCGCGCCAGGCCTCGGCCTGCTCGACGTGGAGACGGTGCTGACGCCGGAGAAGGTGCTGCGCGCCGTCACCGGCGCCGAGATCCGGAGCGGCGCCGAGATCGCCGGCTACGAGATGCATGTGGGGCGCACCGACGGCCTGGGCATCGCGCGACCGATGCTGCGCCTCGGCGCCACGCCCGACGGCGCGATCTCGGCGGACGGCCGCGTCATGGGCTGCCAGGTGCACGGGATCTTCGCGAGCGATGGCTTCCGCCGCGCTTTTCTGGAGCGATTGGGTGGCAGCGCCGATGCGGCGCTCGTCTTCGAGGCGCGGATCGAGTCCGCCCTCGACGCCCTCGCCGACCACTGCGAGGCGCATCTCGGCGTCGGCGATCTGTTGGAGATCGCTCGTGGCCGCTGACTCTTCAGAGACGGATCAGCGCCAGGATCGCCAGCAACGCCGCCTCGATCACGCAGGCGACCACATAGACGTCGAGAGCGCGGCCGATATCGCCGGATCCCACCTGCGGCGTGCCGGGACCTACCCAGGGATCCTGCACCACCTCGCTGCCGTAACGCCTGGGCCCCGCCAGCGCCACGTTGAGCGCGCCCGCCATCGCCGCCTCGGGCCAGCCGGCATTGGGCGAGCGGTGCTTGCGCGCGTCGCGCAGCATGGCGGCGAGCGCCAGCAGCAGGCCGGCGAGGCGCGACGGCACCAGATTGGCGAGATCGTCGAGCCGTGCCGCCGCCCAGCCGAAGTCGCGATAGCGCTCCGATCGATGGCCGATCACGCTGTCGAGGGTGTTGATCGCCTTGTAGGCGCAGAGGCCCGGCAGGCCCAGCAGCACGTACCAGAACACCGGCGCCACCACGCCGTCGCTGAAATTCTCCGCCAGGGATTCGATGGCGGCGCGCGCCACACCAGCGCTGTCGAGGCTGTCGGGAGTGCGGCCGACGATGTGCGCCACCGCCGCGCGCGCCGCGGCGAGCCCGCTTGTCGCCAGCGCCCGTCCCACCGCCGCCACATGCTCGTAGAGGCTGCGCTGCGCCATCAGCACCGCGATGGCAGCGATCTCCAGCAGAACGCCCCAAGGCAGCCGCGCGGCCAGCCGGTCGACCAGCCAGCCCACGAGCGCTGCAACCGCAACGACGATCAGCACGGCCAGGATGCCGTGCCGCCGGCGGATTTCGTCGGCGAGCGCCGGCCGGTTGAGCGCGCTCTCCAGCGCGCCAATCAGCCGGCCGAGCAGCGCCACCGGATGCGGCACGGCGCGGAACAGCGCCGGCGGATCGCCCAGCACCGCATCGACAGCGAGGCCGGCGATCAGGACGAGCAGCGGATCGAGGCGGTCGGGATGATGGCCGAGAAGCGGCAGCATGAGCGCGGCAGATTTAGGCGGCGGCGCGCGCGCCGTCAACCGCGCCGGGGATCAGTGACAGGGGAGCGATGATGGGCGAGACGGCGGTGATGGTGTGCGGCCACGGCAGCCGCGACGCGGAAGCGGTGCGCGAGTTCGAGCGCCTTGCGCAGGGATTGAAAGCGCGGCTTCCCGCGCATGATTTCGAGACCGGCTATCTGGAGTTCGCGCGGCCGATCATCCGCGAGGGGCTCGACGCGCTGAAGCGCCGCGGCGCGCGCCGCATCGTGGCGGTGCCGGGCATGCTGTTCGCCGCCGCTCACGTCAAGAACGACCTGCCCTGGGAGATCAACAGCTTCGCCGCCGCCAATCCGGAGATCGAGCTGCGCTTCGGCCGCGAGCTGGCGATCGAGCCCAAGCTGCTGCGCGCCGCCGCCGACCGCATCGCCCAGGCGGAAGCGCTGGCGCCCGGGCCGGCGGCGCGGCCGGAGACGCTGCTGGTGGTGGTCGGGCGCGGCACCAACGATCCCGACGCCAACGGCAACATCGCCAAGGTGGCGCGGCTGCTCTGGGAGGGCATGGGCTTCGGCTGGGCCGAGACCGCCTTCAGCGGCGTCGCGCACCCGCGCGTCGAGGCGGCGCTGCGCCGCGCGGTGCGCCTCGGCTATCGGCGCATCATCGTCTTCCCCTATTTCCTCTTCACCGGCGTGCTGGTGAAACGGATTTATGCGGCGACCGACGAAGCGGCCACGCGCCACCCGGAGATCGAATTTCGGAAGGCGTC
>DATKPX010000490.1:0-6873 GCA_035523855.1 Allostellaceae bacterium | reverse complement strand
CTCGGGAGGTTGGCCCGCCGCCGAGGCGCTCGCGGCAAAAGAAAAGCCCCCGCGAGGAAGCCTCGCGGGGGCCGCAAGTCCGACTTTCGACGAGAACGGCGCTTCCGCCGCGCTCGCGAAGCGATCAGCCCTTCTTCTGCTCGGCGTACTTGCCGTCGTGCCAGACGAAGAAGACGTAATTGGGATGCTCGACGTCGCCCTTCTTGTCGAAGGCGATCGGCCCGATCACGGTGCTGTACTTGTTGGCGTGCAGCGTCTTGGAGAGATCGCCGACCTTGAGCGACTTCGCCTGGGCCGCCGCCTGGGCGAACACCTGGAACGCCGCGTAGGTGTAGAGGGTGTAGCCCTCGGGGTCGTAGTTCTGCTTCTTGAACTCGGCTACCACGGGCTTGGCGCTCGCGAGCTCGCGCGGGTCCGGCGGGAAGGTCATCAGCACGCCCTCGCCGGCATTGCCGGTGATCTTCCAGAACTCGTCGGTTACCAGCGCGTCGCCGGAGATGAACTGCGCCTTCAGGCCCTGCTCCTGCGCCTGGCGCACCATGAGGCCCGCCTCGGTATGGTAGCCGCCGTAGTAGATCGCGGCGATGCCGGCCTGCTTCATCTTGCTGATGAGGGCGGAGAAGTCCTTGTCGCCCTGGGTCACCGCCTCGTACATCGCCTCTTTGAGGCCCTTCTTGTTCATCGCCTTCTTGGTCTCGTCGGCGAGGCCCTTGCCGTAGGCCGACTTGTCCTGGACGATCGCCACCTTCTTGCCCTTGTAGTGGGTGGCGAGATAATCGCCGGCAACGGTGCCCTGGATGTCGTCGCGGCCGCAGGTGCGGAACACGTTGATCCAGCCCTTGGCCGCCGCGTCGTCCGTCAGCGCCGGGTTGGTCGAGGCCGGCGTCATCTGCAGGATGCCGTTCTCGCTGTAGACGGGGGACGCCGGGATCGACGAGCTGGAGCAGAAATGCCCGGCGACGAACGCCACCTTCTGGCCCACGAGCTGGTTGGCGACCGCCACCGCCTGCTTGGGATCGCAGGCATCGTCGCCCACCACCAGCTTCAGCTTCTTGCCGAGCACGCCGCCCTTGGCGTTGATGTCGGCGACCGCGAGCTCCGCGCCGCGCTTCATCTGCTCGCCGAAGGACGCATACTGGCCGGTGATCGGGCCGACGGTGGCCACCACGATCTCGTCCTGCGCCTTGGCATTGCCGGCGCCGAGGGCCAGGACGGCTCCCGCTGCCAGCAAGGCTGTTGCTAACCGTTTCATCGCTTTATCGCTCCCCAGTTGTTGTGGATGTACCCCGGCAGGACCGGGGACCTCTGAGTCCATGCCGCGTTCGCGACATTGGACGAATTTCTAGCATGCGCCGGGAACGGTGGTAAGAGCCGTCGCCGCTGCAACCACCCTTCCTCACGATCCCTTGCTCGTCCAGCCGAACAGCCCGGCGCGCTCGTAGAGCCAGGGATATTGCGTCACCATGCGCCGCGCCTGGGTGATCCGATAGGCGACCAGCGCCAGCAGCAGCAGCACCACCCAGTCGATGACATAGCCTGATATCGACAGCAGCTCGCCGTCGAAGAGCGCGAAGCTGAGGAAGCGGCTGCCGACCGCGAGCAGCAGCGTATAGGGCACCGCCTGCCAGATCGGCCGCCAGAATTGCGCCAGCGCCTGGCCGCTCATGCAGGCGGCGGCGCCGAACAGCACGACGGTCAGGCCGATGAAGACGCCGAGGTCGTTGCCGAGGATATCCGCGAGCGTATCCCAGAAGGTGGTGTCGGCCGCCGCATCCATCAGTGATGGCCTCCTTCGAGATAGGCGGCGCGCACGTCGCGGTTGGCGAGGAGCTCGCGGCCGCTGCCGGAGAGGGTGATGCGGCCGGTCTGCATGACGTAGCCGCGATGCGCGAGGCGGAGCGCGTGGAAGGCGTTCTGCTCCACCAGGAACACCGTCACCTTCTGCTGCTCGTTGATCTCGCGGATCACCTCGAAGATCTGCTTCACGATGAGCGGCGCCAGCCCCAGCGACGGCTCGTCCAGCAGCAGCAGGCGCGGCCGGCTCATCAGCGCGCGGCCGATCGCCAGCATCTGCTGCTCGCCGCCGGAGAGCGTGCCGCCGCGTTGCCCCTGGCGCTGCTTCAGGATCGGGAACAGTGTGAAGACGCGCTCGAGATCGCCGGCGAAATGCGCGGGGTCGGCGACCACGGCGCCCATCTGCAGGTTCTCCAGCACGCTCATGCGCGGGAAGATGCGGCGGCCCTCCGGCGCGTGGGAGATGCCGAGGCGGACGATCTCGAAAGTGGCTGATTTGGTGATGTCGCGACCGTCGAAGACGACGCGGCCGCGCTGCGGGCGCGGCCGGCCGCAGATCGTCATCAGCAGGGTCGATTTGCCGGCGCCGTTGGCGCCGATCAATGTCACGATCTCGCCCTCGCCCACCTCGATGTCGACGCCTTTCAGCGCCTCGATGTTGCCGTAGAAGGTATGAACGCCGGCGATCGACAGCATGGGCTCAGGCTCCGGCCGAGGGCGGCGGCGCCGTGCTCATGCCGACGTCGCGCGCCACCTCCGGCGGCAGCGTGTCGGTCTCCTCCTCGCCGAGATAGGCGCGGATCACCATGGGATCGTTGCGCACCGCCTCGGGCGCGCCGTCGGAGATCTTGCGGCCGTAGTCGAGCACGACGATGTGGTCGGAGACGTTCATCACCACGCTCATGTCGTGCTCGATCAGCAGCACGCCGATCTTGTGCTCGGCGCGGATCGACAGCAGCAGCTGGTTGAGCTGGCCGGATTCCGTGGGATTGAGGCCGGCGGCGGGCTCGTCGAGGCAGAGCAGCGTCGGATCGATGCACATGGCGCGCGCGATCTCCAGCCGGCGCTGGTCGCCATAGGGCAGCGATCCCGCCGGCGAGTCCGCCTGCGCGGTGAGCCCCACCCGGTCGAGCCAGTACTTCGCGCGCTCCACCGCCGCCGCCTCGGCATGGCGATAGCGCGGCAGGCCGAGCAAGCCCGCGATCGAGAAGACGCTCGCGTGCTGCAGGATATTGTGCTGCGCCACCACCAGGTTCTCCAGCACGGTCATGCCGGCGAAGAGGCGGATGTTCTGGAAGGTGCGCGCGACGCCCGCCTGGCGCGGGATGCGGAAGCCGTCCATCCGCTCCAGCAGGAAGTTGTGGCCGCTCGGGTGGTGCAGCGTGAGGCGGCCGGAGGTCGGCTTGTAGAAGCCGGTGAGGCAGTTGAAGACGGTGGTCTTGCCAGCTCCGTTCGGGCCGATGATGGCGGTGATCTCGTCGCGCCGCGCGGTGAAGGAGAGGTCGCCGATGGCGACGAGGCCGCCGAAGCGCATGGTGAGGTGCTCGACCTCGAGGAGCGGCGCGTTCTCGCTCATGCCGCCGCCTTCTGCTTCACGGCGCTCTTGCCATGCAGGCGCAGCGACGGCTCGCGATGCGACAGCAAGCCGCGCGGCCGCCAGATCATGATGGCGATCATCGCCATGCCGAAGATCAGCATGCGAAACCTGCCGACATCCTCCAGCAGCGGAATGCCGGCGAACCATCGGCCGAACTCGTTCAGCATGACGAGGACGAGGGCCGCCAGGACGACTCCAAGCTGGCTCCCCATGCCGCCCAGCACGACGATCGCCAGCACGATCGCGGATTCCAGGAAGGTGAAGCTCTCCGGGCTGATGAAGCTGAGGCGCGTCGCGAAGAAGGAGCCGGCGAAGCCGCCGAGCATCGCGCCGATCGCGAAAGCGGAGAGCTTGATGTTGCGCGGGTTGAGACCGAGCGCGCGGCAGGCGATCTCGTCCTCGCGCAGAGCCTCCCAGGCGCGTCCGATCGGCAGTTTTCTCAGTCGCTGGGTGAAGGCATTGGTGAGCAGCGCCAGCGCCAGTATCACGTAGTAGAGGAAGATGACGCGCTGCAGGGCATCGAATTGGATGCCGAGGAACTGGCTGACGGTGACCACGCCCTCCGGCGCGGCATCGGGATTGAGGAACGGCATGCCGAACAGCGTGGGGCGCGGAATGCCGTTGATGCCGTTAGGGCCGTTGGTGACGTCACTCCAGTTGATGAGGATGATGCGGATGATCTCGCCGAACCCCAGCGTCACGATGGCAAGATAGTCGCCTCGCAACCGCAGCACCGGGAAGCCCAGGATGATCCCGAAGGCTGCCGCCAGCGCGCCGGAGATCGGCAGCGCCTCCCAGAAGCTGAGACCGAACCATTGGGCGAAGAGCCCGAAGGAATAGGCGCCCACCGCGTAGAAGGCGACATAGCCGAGATCGAGGAGACCGGCGAGCCCGACCACCACGTTGAGGCCCCACCCCAGCATCACGTAGATCAGGACGTTGGTGCCGAGATCGACGATGTAGGAATCGGAGAAGGGCATCAGCGGAAAGGTCGCCGCGAAGACAAAGCCGATGCCGCCGATGAGCATCGAGTGGCGCGAGACCGCCGTTGCCATCCTCGTCAGCGAGCCCGGCCCTCGCGTCGAGGGCCGGCTCGCGCGCAGCGCCGACCAGTACGCCACGCCGAGGCGGCCGAGGAAGGCCACGATCACGGCGTAGGCGACCCAGTCGAAGCGGGTCCGGATGCCGAGCGCGTTGGCGCCCTGATCCAGGGTCTGCAGACCGACCAGCGGGAAAGCCAGAAGAAAGGTGATGAGAGCGGTAAATCCCGCTTTCCTTACGATCGCCGGCAGATCGATGCGCGCGCGCTCCGCAGACGCCAGCACCGCCATCAGACCTTCTCCACCTCGGGCTTGCCCAGCAAGCCCGTGGGCCGGAAGATCAGCACCAGGACGAGAATCATGAACACCGACACGTCCTTGTACTCGACGCTGAAATAGCCGGACCAGAAGGCCTCGATGAGGCCGATCAGCAGGCCGCCCAGCATCGCGCCCGGCAGCGAGCCGACGCCGCCCAGCACGGCGGCGGTGAAGGCCTTAACGCCGGCGAGGAAGCCGATATAGAAATCGATGACGCCGTAATACATGGTCACCATCATGCCGGCGACGGCGGCGAGCGCCGCGCCCATCACGAAGGTGAGCGAGATGGTGCGGTCGACATCGACGCCGAGCAGCGCCGCCATGGTCATGTCCTGCTCGCAGGCGCGCTGGGCGCGGCCGAGCGGCGTGCGCGATATCATGTTGCTGAAGGCGATCATCAGCGCCACCGTCAGCACGATGATGAAGATCTGCAGATAGGTGATCTGCACGGTGAAATCCTCGGCATTCGTCATCAGCTCGATGCCGCCCTGCACCACCGGCTGCAGCGGCTTGACGCGCGCGCCCTGCAGCAGCTGCACGTAGTTCTGCAGGAAGACCGAGGCGCCGATCGCCGAGATCAGCGGCGCCAGTCGCGTCGAGCCGCGCAGCGGGCGATAGGCGATGCGCTCCAGCGTCCAGCCATAGACCGCGGTGAAGAACATCGCCACCATCAGCACGATCAGCAGCTGCAGCGGCACGAAGGTGATGCCGAGGAGTCCCAGCGCGAGGAAGCTGATCAGCGAGATGAAAGCGCCGATCATGTAGATCTCGCCATGGGCGAAATTGATCATCCCGATGATGCCGTAGACCATCGTGTAGCCGATCGCGATCAGCCCGTAGATCGAGCCGAGCGTCAGACCGTTGATGAGCTGCTGAAGAAAATATTCCATCGTCGCGGTCTAGTACGGCAGGGGCGCAGTCGGGTTGCTGTCGCGCCGCGACGGTGCTCGCGAAGACCCGATCGAGCTAGGCGGCCGGTAGCCCATTCATCCCCATCAGCCCGCCAGCGATGTCGCTCGCGATTTTTCCTTGCGGCGGGCGGCGCGACTTTAGGCGCCCGTCCTCAGCGCCGCAAGGCGAATGTGACGGTGCAATTGCAGCAAGGCGCCGCAGCGACGGCGGCCGCTGTCATCTTTCCCGCTTCCTCGCGAGGACGTAATCGAGCTTGCGCTCGGCAAGCCGCCGGAGCGCCGTCTCTCCCGCCGCGGGATCGCCGACGATCGACACTTCTGTCCCGCTCGCGACGTCGACCGCGGACACCTTGACGTAGGCGCCCCGCCGCTGGAACTCGAAGATCACCTCGCCGCGCCGCGCCATCTCCGCCCTCCGAGCGAGGCCCTCGCCCCGGCGGAGCATAGAACGCCGGTCGAACGAAGGGGAATTTTCCGGCCGCGGCCGGGAACGGCGGCCGGCCACGGACCCGGTTGCCGGGGCCGCTGTTTCCCTCTAAGACGGGCGCCATGCGCGGCTCACGCGGTCCCCCGAAGGGATCAGCCGCCGCCCTTAACCACCCCGATCGAGGAAATCTTCATGACCACCTCCGCCGCCCGCCGCGATGCGCCGAAATCCTCGGAGAAGGCGAGCTTCGACTGGCAGGATCCGCTCGATCTCGACGGCGAGCTCGGCGAGGACGAGCGCCTGGTGCGCGACAGCGCCCGCGCCTTCGCCCAGGAGAAGCTGCTGCCGCGCGTGCAGCAGGCGTTCCGCGACGAGCGCTTCGACCGCGAGATCATGAACGAGATGGGCGCCCAGGGCTTCCTCGGCTCGACCATCGACGGCTACGGCTGCGCCGGCGTCAATTACGTCTGCTACGGCCTGGTCGCGCGCGAGGTGGAGCGGGTGGACAGCGGCTATCGCTCGGCGATGAGCGTGCAGTCGAGCCTGGTGATGTACCCGATCCATGCCTTCGGCACCGAGGCGCAGCGGAAGAAATACCTGCCGAAGCTCGCGACGGGCGAGTGGGTGGGCTGCTTCGGCCTCACCGAGCCCGATCACGGCTCCGATGCCGGCGGGATGAAGAGCCGGGCGCAGAAGGTCGATGGCGGCTATCTCCTGCGCGGCAGCAAGATGTGGATCAGCAATTCGCCGATCGCCGATGTCATGGTGGTCTGGGCGAAGGCGGAG